>CAZWLP010000004.1:0-89132 GCA_964634565.1 uncultured Rikenellaceae bacterium
ATATAAATAACAATAATATATCGGGCTATGAAACTATTGAGCTGCTGGCTCATGAGCTTACTCATTCATGGGTAAATTCATTAAGCCCTCCTTCTGGTAAGTTCTCCCAGTTCCTTTCTGAGGGTTTAGCTACTTATATGGGTGCAAAAGTTGCAGGAGAACTTTGTGGTGAATTTCAGGAATATAGATTATGGTCCAGAAACTTTGAAGAGTATCAATCAATATTGCCTAAAGCAGTCCCGCCGGCAGACGTCACAGAGAATCTGATGTTTGCAAAAAATTCGGTTTACCGGGGTGTAGTTTATTTTAAGGGAGCTTATTTCTTTAAATTTCTGGAAAATTATTCCGGTACGGAAATTTTTAAGGACATACTGGAAAAAGTTTTGTCAGAGAAGGCGACAACGGGGTTTACTATGGATAACCTGAGAGAAGCATCCAAAGATATCATTGGAAAGGATTTTACCTACCTGTTTGAAGATTTTCTCTTTAGTACTGATCTGCCTGAGGATGATGAGCTGAATGAATATTTTAATCAAAGAGTCGATAATAATAATCAGGTAACAATACAGGCAACTATTGATACAGTATTATTCTATCTCGACAATAATGATAGTGATGGAGTGCTTAGCTCTTTTTCTGACAACCCAAGGTTTGTTAGCGATAAAATCTTGAGACAGATATCTGCTACAGCGTCAAATTGGAAATTTAAAGATACCTCAGTTGAGGATTGTCGATTTTATCTGCTTAATGAGCATATAATTGAATGCTATTGCACGGTAATGCTTAATGATGGAAGTTCAATAGCAAAAATGAATGCTGTAATTACCCTGGTGACCGACCCAGGATGGAAACTTACAAGCATTAAATTTCAATAGTACTAAAGTCTGATGTTGAATCAATTATGGACAGTATTGCAATAATCTCAGATATACATGGGAATATCTGGGCTCTGGAAGCAGTCCTAGATGATATACAGAGGAGAGGAATTACAAGAATTATAAACCTTGGTGATAGTTTATATGGCCCTTTAATGCCTTTTCAAACCTACAAGCTTCTTTTAGCTTCAGAAGCAATATCTATCTCCGGGAATGAGGATAGAATTATTTGCGATAATTATGCCAGGCAGTGCAAGAATCCGATATTAGAATATCTTTTTTCAGAGCTCAATGGCGATGTTGTTTCATGGCTGGCAAATCTGCCCTCTTATTATATATATAATAATCAAATATATTGTTGTCATGGGAGCCCAGGTTATGATTCGTTTTATCTGCTTGAAAAGGTAGGTAATGGTATTGTGTCAATAAGAGATGAAGAGGAAATTATAGACTCGCTGTCAGGTATAGAACAGGGGCTTGTGGCATGTGCTCACAGTCATGTGCCTAAGATGGTCAGAGTCAATGGAACATATATTCTAAATGCAGGCAGTGTTGGTCTTCAGGCATATACTGACGATGTTCCTGAATCTCATGCTATGCAAAATTATAATCCATATCCAAGCTACCTGAACCTCTCGATAGATTCTGGAGAGGTCATGGTAGCTGAGATTATTAGAGTTCATTACAACTTTGAAAAAGCTGCAAAAACAGCTGAAAGAAATCATAGGAAGGACTGGGCCCGATGGTTACGCACTGGCAAAGTATATTAGTATTAATATGTCATTCAGATTTTGTTTTGAGGACCCATTTTCCCGAAATGTTCAGAGGGCGAATCTCTTTGAAGTGGAAAATAATATCATATGCCTCTACCAGGTTAACAGTCCTGTCATCCTTGTAGTGTGCCAGGGTATTGCCTATGTAAAAATCTCCTACTCCCAGGAAGGGCCTGATAGTGTCAAGGTAGGTATAAAGCTTTGTTCCAGTGTCGATATTTCTCAGGTCCAGAACGAAGTTCTTATACCTGGCTGATTCAAAGAGCCTGTTTACGGAACCTTCAGGTGGAATTGTGTCGATATATATTATATGAGGAGCTGTGTCCTTACCCGTAAGAGTATCGGTCTCCACAGCGATAATCTGCCCCCTGTTAAAAGATGTTCCGACCACCTGGTATTTATCATTAAGCTGCTCTCTAAGATAGAATCCCATGGATGAAGCTCCTTCGGGATAGTAATGTGGGTCCAGGTTTGGAACAACGCACAGATGTGCATTGTGAGCCCATACTACAATACTTGAACTATCATCATATTGTTTTAAAGCCCACAAAATATTTTCTGCCATAAACTCATCGCGTTTGTGTCCTTTACCGTTATAAACGTTAAAAAGAAAGGTGTGAGAGGTCAGCATGCAATCTATCAGATGTAGAATTTTTGATTCTGAAGCTGTTTCTGTAAATGTGTCTTTCGAGTTGATATATGATAATGATATCTCTTTTATTGTCAGTATAAGGGCTTCGATTGATTTGAATTCTTCTTCTTTCATTCCCCTGTATTCGGGTCTTCCAGTTATTGATAGTTCAGTAAGTTCCTTATCAATTATCTGTGACAGACCCTGATCCAGGTGACTTATATTATATTGCAATCTTTCGGGAGTAAACATATCAAGCTGGCAATCTATGCCAGTGAAGTGAACCTTTTCAGATTCCTCTTTTGAGGAGTTGTACTCCCTCATCCATACCAGCAGTCTTTTGACTTCCTTATTTGATTGTATCCAGGACAGATCGTATATTAGTGAGTCAATATTACCGGTTCCATTGATCACATAGTCGTCGATTTCGAGCGACCTTTCATAATTGAATTCATAGCAAATTGCTTTGCAGCCTTTGTTCTCTACCAGGTACCTGAAAATATCAGATTTTAGTCCCATAAGGGTAGAAGACCCATGTGCAGCCTCACCCAGACCATATATCTTTGTTCCTTTTGCAGTAAAAACCCTGTTCAGAATTTTATCACTAACAATCCCGGCTTGTTCAGGCTCCAGTTCAATTGCATACATATTCAGTTCTCTTATCTCGGGAGATAAATTAATATCCGTTCTTTTTTTACAGCAAAAGAAGGTTGCCAGAGATATAATCAGGACTGCACTGAGAATCTTTGATCCGAGTGACATAAATTGGTTCATTTATTATTTACTAAGATTATAAAAAGTTTCATTTGGCTCTATATACATTTATTTCCAATTGCATCAATGGCTTTTCATTATGCATTGTGAAAGGAATTATTACTGAATCTGGTTTATCATTTAAAATTTCGTAATATCCGGGACCTGTAAATACAACTGTATCCTGACTTTTTGCCTGGCTGGCCATTAAGTACATAATGAATGGCAATAGTGCACTGATCAGTTTAAATTTATTGATAGTCATACTACTTATTTAATACATTCCTTTGCTGATTTAGCTGCATCTCTGTAAAATGAGTTCCGGAAAAAATCTCCATTTTCTCTCCAATCTCCATAAGTGGATGGGTTGTTGCCACATCTGTACCATAGCTTATTCCAGTAGATAAATATAAATGTTCTCGATCTTTTACCGCTTTCACTATCGCTAAAGTAAATTGGAAATAACTCACCATCTACAGGTGATTTCGGAAAATCGGGTATACGAAATATATATAATTCCCTGAGCCAGTTCCTGTAATATTCTATCCTTGACATTGGCCAGTCCTTAAAGGAGAGCTTTCCCATTTTAAGGCTGTCACGCTGCATAGCAGCTGAAATAAATGACAGATGACAATCGACAGGAGTTGATTGGTCAAAATATGATTCTCCTTTCTCAATGTTTTTCAGGATTTCTTTATAATGACTTATTCTGGATTTCTCGGAGTCACTTACCGGGCTATCCAGGTTATCATCAAAATACAGGTCATGCTTATCCCTGATGCTTTGCTTGAACCTGTCCAGTTCAGATTCTTTTATTTCTGAGATTGTGTCGACGAAGCAATTCAGGTGCGAGAAAAACAAATCAGGTTCTTCCATAAAGGGGGAGTGTGCACTTTTTGAGAATACCAGCATTTTTGCATTAGGATGGTTCTCATGCAGAATATAGGCTTTATCCCTGTTCCAGGTAAGATCATTAAGGCTCTCAATTATCAGTGTAGGAATGGGATTATTATCGAAACAGCCTTTCAGATTAATAGTTTTTTTGCTGGCATTCATTGTCTCGATAAATTTGTTTTCCGCATCGAAAAGGAAGGCATATTTTATAGATCTTGCAAGACTCAGAGAATCTGGCTTATAGTAACTCTGCCTCTTCCAGTCGCCGTCTTTATGATTATTATATACCAATAACTGAAGCTTTTCGAGACTAATATCTCTATTACTTTCCCCTAGCAATATCGAGTCTCTTAAGATTCTGAATCTTGCTCTTTCAGCATTACTTATATATTTTTGTTCCCTTGAATAACGAAGTTCATTCGAATGCAAACCGGTTCCTGCGCATACCAGAACCAGGCCTTTAACATTTTCGGGAAAGAGTGTTGTATAATATTGAGCCAGGAAACCACCATAGGAGTGACCAAGAACTATCCATTTATCTATATTAAGTTGTTTCCTTAAAGACTCCAGGTCGTTTACTGCCTGCTCAACCGAATATCCCTTTCCGGGATTATAGTCTGATTTACCACAACCACGCTGATCGTAATAGATTATTTCTGAGAATTGTTCAGCCCTGGCAAAGAAGGGGTGAAATTTATTATGTGCTCCACCCGGACCACCATTTATTACAACCATGGGTATACCCTCACCTCTGGTCTCGACATAAAGATTACAATCTCCTATATTGATATACTTTCCTTTATACCCCATTTCATCACATAGAGATGGGATTTCAGGTATCTCCCAGCTTATTCTGTTTGAGACAGAGATAATCCTGTCAGTGACTTTTTCTCTTTTTATATCCACTGGTACTTTACCAGCCTGTTGTCCAAGTGCTGAAATATTAAGACTTAAAGCCAATATTATCACAGCAATATTAAATTGATTTGTTTTCATTTATTATAATTTTTAAAATCGAACCTAAAGCTGTACATATTTCTGTCTGCTTTCTTTTCAATTATATTGTTTTTGAAGAAAAGTTCTTTTTCATTACCCGGACTTACAATATTATACTGGTCAAGTCCTGAGAGATCCATGGCAGAACCAAGAGAGCATTTTCTCATTCCCATTGCCAGTGGCCCGGATATCTTCATGCCGGTTTCTTCGAGTGATTGTGCGTCTCCAAATGATCCGTATCCAGGGTAGGAGCTATTTTTTATCCATTTATAACTGTCGTCTCCTGACATATCAATTGATATACCGATGGCTTTAATATCTCCAACACCGTATGATTTATTACCGAATAAATATTCGTCATCACCCCCGCCATCAATAAAAAAGGCTGCAGATTGATCTCTGCCATAAGCTATTATTTGCGAGATGCTTTCAGGTGGTGAATCAAGATTATATTTATCATTACCATCATCCTCGAGCATGCAGCCAAGAGTATAGTGAGAAGCTGAGCCCTGGCTATGAGAAAGGGCATTGTACTTATCATCTCCACTGCGATCGTTAAGTATTCCCAATCCATAGTAATAAGAGGCTCCCTGGCTAAAAGATTCTGCCAGATAAGTGTCGTTGCCTTTTATATCAATTAGTAAACCATGACCCCCGCCCATATTAAAGCCATCGCCGGCATCTGCCCACCTGCCTTTTGCAGCACCCTGGCAGAATGAGGCGCTCTGCGATATATATATATCATCCCCCATATGGTCTAATAATAAGCCTATGCCACTGGTTCCGCCAAAACCCTGTGAATAAGAGGCCGAGATATAAGTATCCGATCCACCCCGGTCTGTAAGCATAGAATATCCGAAAAAGGCCGATCCCTGAGCGTAGCCTGATTTGCTAATATATTTGTCGTCCCCTTCTGAATCGTCCAGAATCGACATTCCTCCAAAAGAAAAAGCCTCTCCATATTTTGTGGAATAATATGTATCATTTCCCCTTCTGTCGATCAGCATACTTATTCCGAAAAAAGAGCAGGCGATATTCTTTTCTTCAATCTCAGAGCCATAAGTATCTTTGCCATCAAGGTCTATTACAAGGCTTATCGGAGTATCAGGGCCAAAGGCACATGCAGTATTTGAAAGATAGACATCATCACCTCCGAGATCAATCAGAAGCATGTATTCTGAATATATTGTATCATTATTTTCAGTAAAGACACCAATTTTGCCCATAGATGTTTCGATCTCAATTCCGGAGATTATTTCGGTATAATCAGTCATATTATCTTCAAATCTTCTTAGAGTTTCATAAACTCTTTCTGTGAGGATCCTGGATGTAAATGCAATCATTTGCATATCTATTCCATAAAAGAGACTCTTATGAAGGTTTGAGTCAAGCTCCTTAGCCACGAAAGGCTTTATTATGCAATCTATTCTCCCGATACCTTTTGCCTCCTCCTTAATTATTTTGTTTACCGGAATATCTGAATTATTGATGTACTGCAACAGGTAATTACCGTCAGCTATAGCAAACAAGAGGTCAATTATTAGTTTCTGGAGGACTCCGGGTAATGATTCAATTTGTTTTTGAACTCCCCCGGAGTATTTCAGTCCGATTCCTTTTTCTGATACGGGATATGATAGTGCGATAAGAGCATTATCCAGTCTGCTAAAGGAGTTCAGATTTCGTTTATTCAGTAAGCCGCCTGAAATAGGAGGCCCATAGCCGCCGGCAGAAATGCCACTTAGCCTGTGCAACATTTGTAACTGATCCATAATATCTCTTGATTCAGAAATATTATCAACTATTAACCTTGAATAATCAGCTACCTCAACAGGATTACTGAGACCATAGAGGATAGAGTTACTGCAAAATGGAATTTTCGTAAAATTATTGCCATGAAAATATGACTCAATCAATCCTTCGCTACGGGCTAAGTGGCTCTCTCTGTTTATTGTATTACTAATCAGATCTTTGTAGTTATTGCCAGAATTCAGGTCAGGTTTATTATCTATATTATTACATGCTAATATCATTGTTAAAAGAAGGAAGCATATAATTGTTAACCTGTGATTCATAGCAATATTTCTTCAGAGACTGCTGTTATTCTTTCATTGACTCGAATATTTTAAGCGCGTACCTGATCTCTGAGTTCGGGTCAAAATGGTACTCTTTTAACATCTCGTATGTAAGCTTGTAATCCGGAGACAGGACCTTTCTTTCACCCTTTACCTCAGGATAAACAAGGTAAGCATCTTTGGATATAGCAAGCCTGATTCCTGTATTACTGAGGCTCACATACATCAGGTTGCCAAAACCATTTCCTGATTGACCTGAAGTACTGCCAACAATGCTTGCTCCAGAGATGCTCAGGTGCCTGAGAAAGGTAAAAGCTGAACTGAAGGTATTATGGCTGCTGGTGACGAAAACATTTTCAGGTGTATATATCCTGTTATTTTCTCCTGAGATAATCTCCTGCATAAAGGATTTTATACCTCCATATTTTATTCCCAGCCCGGTTTTAATATCAATTTTTCCTGAAGTTGCCAGATTAATATATTTTTCTGTACTGAAGTCATAATCATTTTCGTTTATCTGGTATGACTGTATCCTGCTGTATTCCCTGTTAAGCTGGTCTATTGATTTTCCTGGATTTTGCTCAAAGTAGTAAGAGGATAATTTCTTTACACTGGGCGTTCCCTTAATTATTTCAACAAGAGCGTCCTGACCATACAAAAAGTATATCAATATATCCGACATAAGTGAGTTTCCCCCGGTGTTCTTGCTCAGGTCAACAATAAGGTTTTTTGTCCCGGCACTTTTCATTTCGTTAAGCAGATCCTTAAACAAATCTGCAGCTGATGGTATCCCTTCAAGGATTTCCTCGAAATTATCAGGAGCTTCTTTCCCATTATATCTTTTATAATATGCTGCTGCCGTAGCACTTATATCCTTCTTATTGGCTATTGACTCAAACATCTCACGGTATGCGGTCAGTTCATCAATTTTTAACAGTGCTGTTTCTTTATCCCTGTCAAGGAAAACGTAGTTAAAATCGCTTCTGGTGAGGTCTGGCAGGGGGATTTTTGATTCTGGCATAATCAAATCCTTTCTGTCGTTTATATGAGTGTTCTTTGTAAGGGTAATAAGATCTCCCTTTTCAAGTTCCAGAACAAGCTTTATTTTATCCGATCCATCCCATTCGGGTATAATATCCGCCAGGTATGGTTTAATCCTCAGATAATCTTTCAACATTATAAGACAGTGATAATCATTTTCAATCCCAAAAAGATTATATAATCTCTTCATCATCTGCTCGAGTGTCACTCCTTCAACTGAGATAAGTCTTGCTCCTATAAGTTTCCTGTCTTTTTTATCATATACCCCATTTACATAAATTTCCCGTTCAACAGATCCGAGTGAAAATGGCAAACCTCCAGGCTGTTCTTTATCATAATTATACGCAGTTGCAATTCTGGTATGAGCATCTGATATAGATGCAATAAAGGGCCTTATCAGGCGAGCATACTCATCCTTTGTCATGCCTCCGGAAGGTATAGACTGTAGGATATTCTGGAATTTACGATTGAATTCCACTTTGCCACCAGAGTACATGTAGGGATCAGGATGTATGGACTCTAAAAAGTCTACAAGTTGCCTTGTATCAGATGTAAGTTTCTCTTTTGAAAAAAGTTCCTCTACAGGGGGATCTTCAATCTGGGACTTTACCTGGGCCCGCATTACATTATTATTTAATGTAATAATAAACAGGATAATCAGATATATAAATATTCTTTTTTTTATTTCCATGACTGTTTTTAATGTAATATTTGTGGCATATTTTCATTTGTTTATAATTATTAAGATAATTGGTCGAATATTTCTATAAGATGTATTTTATGGTAGTAATATATTCAATGACTTGTAGATAGACCACTTATCGAAAATGCTATATACCTGCTTTTCTGTTAGTTTATATTTACCATGAAACTAATATGTTCAGATATGCGGGCACTCTTATACTTGGTTTTTATCACAATTATAATTTCATCATGCTCAGGTGACAGGCACTATGAAAGATTTCTTGATGAAATTAGCGATCTCGAAAAAAATTCAGACTATGGTCTGGCAAGGGAACAATTAAAATTAAAAATGCACCTGTATCCGGATAATGAGTTCGATTTGCTAAAAGAACTCGTGTATCTGAACGAGAAACTGGGATATTATAAAGAAAACCTGGAACTCTTTAGAGAAGCACATGCCAGGGGATATTTCTTTTTGATTCATCCGGCAATGCCAAAATATAAACCGTATATGGAATTAGAAGACTTTGCTTCGATCTCAGAAAGGGACCTTGAACTCAGAGATAGTACAAACAGTGTTTCAATACCTGTTTATGATGTTATACTGCCGCTTGCCCATAAGAAGAATAAATCATATCCCTTATTATTTATTTTTCATGGTGGTGGCAGTAATATAGAGAGGGCTAAGGATTACTGGACCTCAGAAGAAATTGATAATAAGTATATAAGGGTGTTTCTTCAATCTGCAATCCACTCTGATTTTAATACTTATGGCTGGAAAAACTCTGATAGCAGTGCGGTGGCTATTATTAACGAAGCATACGAATATGTCAGGACATCTTTTTCTGTCAATACATCAAATATTTATATTTGCGGAATCTCGGCCGGCGCAAGTTCGGCGATATATTCTGCCTGCACAGGCAATATTGCAGCAAAGGGATTATTTGTTGTTTGTACAGGTATCCCGGAAGATCTTACGGTAGAAGATTACGCCCGGGTAAGTGATATCTCATTCATAATAATTGGTGGAGAAACAGATTATTACCGCCCCAGGCAGAATAGATTACTGGATTCGCTAAAAAAAGCAGAATTAGATTATGAATATATATTAATCCCTGGAATGGGACATCAATACCCTGATAATTTTAGTAAATTACTGGAATTATATTTATAAATAATTTTCTACAAACCAATTGATATGAAGAAGATAGTATTTTTTGCTTTTTCTGTTTTACTGGTTTCATGTAAGGCACCCGGTAAAGAGAATAAATATGCTAAAGACTTAGCAATAAGCTCTGAAGAGGAGACTGCCTGTTATTATATTAATATTGATAAACCCGGCAAGAATGGTGTTGTGAAGAATATTTCAGATATATGTGAATCTGTTCAGTATATTCCCATAGAGACTGGTAGTGAGGCACATATTAAGAATATTACTGATATTGATGTAGTACTTCCGTATATCTTTATAGCAACCTTCAGTCAGGTATATATTTTTGATTTTAACGGCAAGCTGGTAAGGAAAATTAGCGGTCAGGGGGACGGGCCGGGTGAGTACAATTTTATTGGAGATATGCTTGTAGACAAATCAGATACATCGATTTATGTTACCAGCGTACTTAATAAGAGGATAAATCATTACTCTTTTTATGGCGATTTTATTAAATCTTTCTCCTCCTTTCACGATTATCCGAACGAAAAAATAGAGAAGATAGGAGATTCTATTTTCCTTACCTATCCTGACTTTATTACAAAGGGGAGTCAGAATCAACCGCTTATGATCGCCTCTTTCAATGAAAATTTTGAACTTGTAAGGGAGTATCCATCTCGCCTTAAGCAGATAGAGAAAGGCTCAGCCACTCTTATGATTCCCAATGAGGTTCTTTACAAGGATAAAGAATCGATATATTTTAAGCAGGTTCGTAACGATACGGTTTACAGGATAAAGGGACCTGATGTTAGTCCTTATATAATTTTCAGTTTTCCCGAATATAAAATGCCATTGGATGAGTTTACTTATGAGTATTTTGTAAAACAGCAATTAATTTCAAATATACCCGAATACAAAATGCCAATGGATGAGTTTACCTATGCAAATTTTGTAAAAGGTATTTATGGAGATAAGTATATTTATTTTCAGGATGTAGTAGAATCCGATAATCTTATATTCTTTACCTACAAATATTCTAATACAATTATTCGTTCCATATTTGATAAACAGAAGTTAGAGTTAATATCTCCTCTGTATGATGATTCTGATTTCAGGATTAACGACGACCTGAACTATAATCTTCCTTTCTGGCCTATTGCGCTGGTGGAGGAAGGACCCTTCCTCCTGGGATGGCTCGAGCCGGCTCTCTTATCTGAAAGCCAGTTATCAGTTATTCCCTGCGAGGGTGATGCAGTGTCACAGTCTGATAACCCCGTAATACAGATTGGCGTAATTAGAAAATAGACCTCCTGATTTCCTTATCTGATGGTGCGAATATCCGACGGATTTTAGCTCCATCCTTAATTTATTGAGGATCAGATTAGATACATTTAGTTTTCCACTTATCTTTAGATTTAACCACTCATAGTTTTTCATGATACATTAAATGGTTTTGCACGTCAATTTTGTGAGGATGCATCAGGAAAGTCCTGTGTGCATAATAATTTTTAAATCAAAAATTTAATCAAATGAAAAGCTGGAAGTTCTTCTTAAGGAATAAATTCTCATCGGTAGTAAATACTATAGGGCTTGCTCTCGGACTGTCGGCCACTATTCTTATTGCTATATGGGTAGATAGTGAAACCGACTTTGATAGTTTTCACTTAAAAAAGGATAATATCTATCGGATTTTAAGTGATGGAACTACCTATATGGAGGACGGTTTTCCTGTCTCACCTGGTAAGCTGGGTGTAATAGCCAGGGATCGCCTTCCTGAGGTTAAAAATCAGACCAGGATATTTGTTGGCTCTGATTGTGTCTTTTACAGGGGTGATGATGCTATAAAATCGGGTTATGGAATTATTGTAGACCCGGAATTTTTCGAAATATTCAGTTTTCCGATATTAAGAGGAAATCCTGACACATGGTTGGAAGATCCGAATTCAATTATTCTGACAGAAAGCCTGGGCAGAAAGATTTTTGGTGATGATGATCCAGTTGGAGAAGCCTTAAAGGTCGATGGTAATGATTTTAAGGTGACTGGTATTCTTAAGGATATCCCTGTAAAGTCACACCTGAAGTTTCAGTACGTAGGGTCTATGGCTAATTTTGAAAACGTAGCAGAGCATTGGGGCTCCTTTGCTTTCAATACCTATCTGGAACTGACTGATTCGCCTGATATTGTAACTATTGAAAATAGTCTGACCGAGATTGGAATAGAAAATAGATGCCCACAGGTTATACAGGACAGCCTTGTTTTTAAATTGCAGCCCTTAAAGGAGGTTTACCTTGATACACCAATGAAGGCAGCCTGGCCTTATCTGAAAAGCGGTGAAAGGAAAACAATAACAACATTTCTAATAATTGCTCTGGTAATATTACTTATTGCCTGTATTAATTTCCTGAATTTTTCTCTGGTAAATATGGATTCACGTAGTAAGGAGATTGGAATCAAAAGGGTATTGGGTGCGGGAAAGAAAAGGATATTTATTGATGGGTCAATTGAAGCCGGATTTCAAATTCTAATAGCTTCTGTACTTGCATTTTTAATTGCATCACTCTGTTACCCCTTGATTGAGAATTTTTCAGGCAAGACGATCGAATATCATATTGGTTTGAACCTTTTAAAGTATGTAGCTCCTGCGCTTGTAATATGTTTTTTGGTGTCTGCAGTATATCCATCGTTGTTGCTTTCAGGCAGGTCGGGGGCACTTGTAATAAACAGAAACGCAAAAATCTTATCGGGAGGCAGCAGAATATTTAATTTGCGATCTGTGATGTTATTGTTTCAAATGATTGTATCCGGGGTTTTGATATTTGTTTCTTCGATGCTTATCAGGCAGACTGTCTATGTGAATAATACAGATATGGGCTTTAGCCCTGAATCAGTCTACTGCATTAAGCTTAACAGCCCGTCTCAGGAGAATTATCGCGTAATAAGGGATCGACTCTTAAATAATCCATCAGTAAATTTTGTTTCATCTTCCGACTATCTATGGGTATCGATGAATGACAGATGCGGTGGTTGTATAAGGTGGGAAGGGATGGACCCCGATTTCAGTCCCGAGATCAGAAAGGCCGCAGTTGGCTATGATTATTTTAGGTTGATGAATGTAGATATTATTGAAGGAAGAGATTTTGGACGAGACTACCCTGGTGATGCTTCAGGTTCATTCCTTATAAATGAATCTGCAAAGAGACTGATGGGAATAGATGATGTTATTGGTACAAAGCTTGTTCAGTCTGGTATACGTCGTATTGAACAAAGAGGCGAAATTGTGGGCGTGTTTTCTGATTTTAACTATAAGTCATTAAAGGAACCTGTTCAACCTATGGTCGTAAGACTTATGAATGATTCCAGTGCTTGCATAAATTCACAGTTTATGTATATTTCAGTCGGACAGGAGTCCAGCAGGGAGATAATGAAGGATTTTGAATCTGTATGGAGTGAGATAAATGGTGAAATACCCTTTGAATGCAATCTTTTGAGAGATTTATATAATGATGAATATGCCAGCGACAGAAAATCTTATCAGCTACTTATTGCCTTCACTCTTATTGCGATATTGATTTCTTCACTGGGTATGATAGGACTTGTAATGTTTATAAATGAAAGACGTCAAAAGGAGATTGGAATCAGGAAGGTATTTGGTAGTGATGTTATAAATATCCTCTCAATGCAAACAAAGATTATTTCCGGAATTCTGTTATTTTCTTTACTTATTTCAGTTCCCTTGTCAGTAATATTTGTAAGAAAGCTTCTATCAGAATATGCCTACAGAGTAGATGCAGACTGGTACTTTTATATTCTTGTAATAGCTGGGCTTTTTATCTCTGTAGTGAGTCTTGTTATTGCTCAGTCTGTAAAATCAGCAAGGCTTAATCCGATCGACACTCTGCGGGTTGAATAAATATATATGGGTTCGGTCTGGCATTTATTTTGAAATGCCAGGCCCGACACATATGTGTCAAAAACATTAGAAGGGCAATACCTTAGAGTTAAATTTAGTTAAATCATCCTGTCTGGTAAATAGCAAGCTCTAAAATTTAGTTATATTGAGATCAGTATTAACACAAAATCCAAACTGATGAAGGTATTTCTAAGAGTAATTATGGGCCTTGCTGTATTATTTATTTCAGGACAGCAATTGTTGTTCTCCCAGTCAACAATAACTTCTCCAAAGGACCATTTTGGTATCAATATAGGAGATGATTATAATCTGATAACTTATACTCAGATGATTGAGTACTGGAGAATCCTGGCAGATGAATCTCCCAGGATGATCCTTGAAGATATTGGTTTAACAGCTGAGGGAAGAACACAGACAATGGCGATAATTACATCTCCCGATAATTTTATGAACCTGGAGAAGTATAAAGAGATTTCTGCAAAGTTGGCACTGGCAAAAGATCTTACAGACGAAGAGGCTGATAAACTTGCTGCTGAAGGCAAGGCAGTGGTATGGATTGATGGAGGCCTGCATGCTACGGAGGTAGTCGGATCACATCAGCTTATGGAGATGGTTTACCAGATGGTCAGCAGAAATGATGATGAGGTACTACGCTGGCTTGACGATATTATTCTACTGGCGGTTCCGGCTAACCCTGATGGACTGGAACTGGTTTCAGGTTGGTATATGCGTAAGGATGTTCCTGAGGAAAGATCTACCTCAAACCTGCCCAGGTTGTACCAGAAATATGTTGGCCATGATAATAACAGGGACTCTTATATGGCCACTCAGCCGGAGACTGAAAATATGGCCAGGATAATGTACAGGGAGTGGTTCCCACAGATTATGTATAATCACCACCAGTCAGGTCCGAGAGACATAATTGTTTTTGTTCCGCCTTTCAGGGATCCTCCAAATTACTGGTATGATCCACTTCTTATTGCAGGAGTCCAATCAGTCGGACTTGCAATGCATAGCAGGCTTATTGCTGAAGGAATGCCGGGAAGTGGTATGCGTTCGAAATCTACTTATTCAACATGGTTTAATGGAAATCTTCGTACCACAGGATATTTTCATAATCAAATAGGAATCCTTACCGAGATAAAAGGAAATCCTACTCCGGTAAGCTTATCATTTTATCCTGAACAACAACTAGCCAGTATGGATATGCCATATCCGCATAAACCACGTACCTTTTATTTCAGGGAAGCCATTGACTACTCAATTACTATGAATAGTGCAATAATGGATTATGCCTCTCGCAACAGGGAGACTGTACTGAAGAACAGGTACCTGATGGGTAAAAGCCATATTCAGAAGGGGAGCAGGGATAATTGGACTGTACACCCTGATATTGTTGATATGGTGAATGCTGATATTAAGAAGGATCAGGAAAGCTCAGAGGCTAATGCTCAGACTACTCGCAATCGGTCAGGCAGTGTGGCTTTGAAATATTATGATCTGTTTAGCAAACCTGAAAACAGGGATCCCAGGGGATATATACTACCCTCCGACCAGGCAGATTTTGCTACTGCAACAAAGTTTGTAAATACCTTTATCAAAAATGGTATTAGCGTTTATAAGGCAAGTGCCGATTTTGTGGTTAATGGTAAAAGTTATCCTGCCGGATCATATATATTTAAAACCGATCAGGCATTCAGGCCTCATATTATGGACCTGTTCGAACCACAGGATCACCCTGATGATTTTTTATATGAAGGTGGACCTCCGGTTCCTCCTTATGATAATGCAGGTTATACCTTAGCCTTTCAGATGGGAATTGAATTTGACAGGATACTAGATGATTTTAACGGACCATTTGAGGTGATAAAAGATATTGACAATCCAATGCCTGGCAAGGTAAGAGGAAACCCCTCAGCTAAGGGCTTCCTGTTAAGTCATAAAACTAATAATTCATCAATTGCTGTTAACAGGCTTATTGCAGAAAAAAATAAGGTTTACTGGTTGGAAGAAAGTACGCCGATAGGAGGAATACTTTATCCTGAAGGAACTATATATATTGAATCAAAAAAGGGTACAGGAGAATTTATCTCAGAAATGGCTGTAGAACTTGGGATTAGCTTTACAGGCATCGATAAAACACCGGGTGTTGAGATGATAAAGATTAATCCTGTAAGAATAGGCTTATGGGACAGGTATGGCGGCTCGATGCCATCGGGGTGGACAAGGTGGTTACTCGAACAGTACGAGTTCCCTTTTGAACTGGTATTTCCACAGGAACTTGATCAGGGAGACCTTAATAAAAAGTTTGATGTTCTGGTTTTCGTTACGGGAGCTATTCCTGCAGGTCAGACGAGAACGGCTTCAGAATATAGTACAAGGAGCAACGCCAGGTCTGAATCTATACCTGAACAATACAGGAGCTGGCTGGGAAGTATATCAAGTGATAAGACCATCCCGCAGCTACTTAAGTTTATTGAGGATGGTGGAACTATAATAGCTATTGGCAGTTCAACAAGTATTGCCACATATGCTGGTCTGCCTCTTAAGAACCATATAGTCGATGGTAATGGAAAAGCTCTTCCAAGAGAGGAATATTATATACCAAGTTCAATACTGAATGTAAGGATTAATAATAAGTTACCTCTTGCATATGGTATGAATGACAGGGTAGATATATTCTTCAATAACAGCCCTGTGTTCAGGCTAGAACCTGAAGCTGATAAAAAGGGAGTTACTCCGCTTGCATGGTTCGATAGTGACATGCCATTAAGAAGCGGCTGGGCATGGGGCCAGGATCGTTTATACGGTGGTGTAGCTATGGCAGAAGCAGATATAGGAAGGGGGAAACTCTATCTTTTTGGTCCTGAAATCCTGTTCAGAGCACAGTCGCACGCTACATTCAAATTATTCTTTAACGGCTTATTTCTTTCCGGAGCAGAGTAGAAGGAGCGAGGTAGTGGGTCAGTGCTTAAATAAAGGAGTATATTACATAGAAAACTCCATCAGATAAAATACCCTGCTATATTTTGCATCATGAACTGAAAGAATCAGATCATTACTGAAATCATTGAATCTTTGAATCTATATTTTATTACTTTAGCCAATTATTTATTTTTTATTTAAAGGCTATGCTATATAGAAAAATGCCCGGGATTAAAGAAGATCTGTCGATTCTTGGCTTCGGGTGTATGCGATTTCCGCTTATTGATAATGATATATCGAAGATCGATGAAAAAAAGGCAGAGGAGATGCTCAGATATGCTATTGAGAAGGGAGTAAACTATATTGATACGGCCTACCCATATCATGGGAAAGGTACTCCGGAAGGAGGAGAATCTGAACCCTTTGTCGGCAGGGTGCTTTCTGATGGTTTAAGAGACAGGGTGATGCTGGCAACAAAACTTCCAAGCTGGTTTATTGAAAGGAGGGAGGATATGGATATTTATTTAAATAATCAGCTCAAAAGATTACAAAGCGATAGTATAGATTTCTATCTGGTGCATGCACTTAACATTAAGTACTGGAACTCTCTTTCTGTAATAGGTATTATTGATTTTTTGGATAAGGCCAGGGAAGATGGTCGTATAAGGTATGCCGGATTCTCATTTCATGATGATAGTATTGATCTTTTTAAGGAGATTGTTGATAGTTATAACTGGGACTTCTGCCAGATCCAGTATAATTACCTTGACGAGAACTACCAGGCTGGCAAGGAAGGGCTTGAATATGCTGCTGATAAGGGACTTGGTATAGTAATCATGGAGCCACTTAAGGGTGGAAGTCTGGCGGTAAATATGCCGGATGATGCAAATAAGGTTTTTACATCGGCCAATCCTGACAGGAAACCGGTAGACTGGGCTCTGAGCTGGCTCTGGAATCATAAGGATGTTCATGTAGTGTTGAGTGGAATGAATACACTTGAGCAGGTAGTAGAAAACATACAAATTGCTGAAAGAGCGAAAGAAGGAAGCCTTGATAAAAATGAGATAGATGCAGTTAACCGGGTTAAAGAGATAATGAATTCTAAAGTTAAGGTCGATTGTACTACCTGTGGTTATTGTATGCCCTGTCCGGAAGGTGTTGATATACCACGTAATTTTTCATATTATAACGATTATCACCGATTCGACGATAACAATATAAGGTCTAATTCAAAGATTATTTATAATTCAGTTCTGACTGAAGATCAAAAAGCCCTTTCTTGTGTAGAATGTGGTACTTGCGAGCCCTTGTGCCCGCAGAATATACCGATAATTGAAAAACTTAAAGATGTGGCTCGTACAATGAACTCAAACACCTGATCCACATTTCTCCACACTAAGTCCTAGGAGAATAGTCCGGGCATTTTTCCAAGTCCAGGCGAGTCAGATGGAAAGAGTTCGCCATTGCTAAGTCTGAATAAGTTGCTAAATGGGTCTTCCAGCAGATCAAGGTGACCGTCAAGATCAGCATATTCTATATTGGGTCGGCTAAGTGCAAAATGCAGTCCTGCTGAAATACCGAGAGCACATTCATCAATGCAGCCGACCATAACCTCAATTCCTGCAGCTTTTGATACAGAGTTAATATGCTGCGATTCGAGTATTCCACCCACCTTCATCAATTTAATATTTACCATATCAATAATATCATTACTTGCCAGTCTGTATGCGTCCTTAAGTGTTTTTATACTTTCATCTGCCATTACAGGAACATCAACACCTTCTTTTACTAATCCCAGTTTCTCTTCATTCAGCAGACTGGTTGGTTGTTCCAGAATCTCAATATTATTACTTCCAGCTTTCTGAATAAACTCAATTGCCTGTTTACTTGTATATCCCTGATTTGCATCAAACCTAAGCATAAATTCGTGTCCGAATCTTTCTCTCATCTTTCTGATCTTTTCAATATCTTCTTCAAGATTGATTCCTCCTTTAAGTTTTAAAATTGAGAATCCTTTAGAGAGGAAGTATTTTGTTTGGTCCAGAGTTTCTTTAAGTGGCAGGATTCCAATTGTAATACTTGTATGTATACTATTTCTGAAGCCTCCAAGGAGCTTATAAAGGGGTAATTTAGCCTTTCTTGCCAGAAGGTCGTAAAGTGCTATGTCGACCATGGCAAGTGTTGATGATGCCCCTGGTAAAAGGGTTTTTAATATTATGTTAAATCTTGCGATCTGGAAAGGACATTCACCCACAAGAACCGACTCCAGATGTGTTGTAATATTATAAACTACATCTTCAGCACTTTCACCGGTCACCTGTTTATCTGGAGCGGCACAGCCCCAGCCTGAAAGACCTGTGTCGGTATTAATTTTTAAAATGATATTACTTGTTTTTTCGATAGTTTCGTAGGCAATCGAATATGGCATTGCCAGTGGCATATCCAGTCTAAGGTATTCAATGCTAATAATTTTCATTAGTACCTGTTTTGAAATAATTCACTTGAAGGAGTGTTCTTAATAGTCTCAACAAATTCTGTCATTTTACGAATCATAACTTCCCACATCTTATGACCCTTCTCAGCTGTTCCAAGGGTAGCGTTCCCCATTACACCCGACTTTGTCAGTGTTTTTGTATGGACATACCAGCTGACACTTCTTTCACCGGTAAAATCCAGATATTCATTATTAAGATCCAGTGTTTCATCAACCGCCTTGTCCATATCCACAAGTTCCGGTCTAAGTGCCAGGGTAGTACTTGTTTCGATTTCTCCTGCATGTATGTCATTCCTGGTTTCAATAAGGTTCTCAAGGTCTACATCACTTGTTTCTCCTGTATCAACGCAGACGAAGATTTTGGCATCCCTGTTTATCATCTGGGCTGCATACTCCAGAGTAGGAGCATTGTCTCCATGTCCATTAAGGATAACAATTTTCTTTATGCCATTGTGTGCCAGACTCATACCAATATCATACACTAGTGCAGAAAGAGAATTGTTAGTAACACAAATTGTTCCCTTGAATTCGCTGTGATGGTAAGAAACACCGTAAGGGATTGGTGGCAGGACGAAAGGCTTTGGATCCTTGCATAAATTTGCCACTTCGAGCGCCATATAGTTTGCATCGAAATAGTCTACATCCAGAGGCAGGTGGGGTCCGTGCTGTTCAATTGCTCCACATGGCAGAATAGCTGTGTCGACTATTTTAAGTCTTTCAGCAATTTCTGGCCATTTTAGTGTAGACCAGATATGATCAGGGTATTTATTATTATTGCTCATAATGCTTTATCGAATTTATATTTTATACTTTCCAGATAATCTTTATTTGGTATTATGGCTTTCCAGATATTGTTTTGTTTTACTACTGCTCCTTCAGAATATTGAGTAAGTATACTAAAAAGTTTGTGACGGACGTAGAGAGGAATATCTTCAAGATTACTTTTTTCGGTATCGAATCTCAGTTTTACTATTTCACAATTTTCCCTTGCAGCACTTTGCGTAAACTTATTTCTGCTAATCAAATTATTTTCAAGGAGCAAATAGTATAGATGTGCCGAGTCACTTTCTATCTGTTTTACATTCTGCTTTTCCAGTGCTTTGAGTCCCCATATTACCTGCTCTTCTGTATAGCCGCATTCATAAGGTTTCTCCTTAAGGGCTAGGATCATTCCAATAATTCTTCTGCATTTTTCACATTTTCCGCAAGGATACATTCTTCCATCTTTCTCGTGGGCAGCATGGCATGATACCTGGCTTCTCTGAAGATCCGGGTATCTTTTGATCAGGATCTTCATAATCAGCATTTCTGAAAGAGTTCGTAAAATAGAGAACTGGTTAATCATCCATCTTTTCTTATAATAATACTTGCTTAGTTCATTATCAAAATATTTACTCTGGTCGTAGAGCCCGTTATAATGTCTTATGCTATCTTTTTGACTAACAATTGTAGTATCATATTCGTTACCAATAAGAATATTGCCAATTGAGTATTTCTTTACTAGTGGAAGTGCTCCGAAAATGAACACGGCAACGGTCCATAGCCTGAGGGGGTAAATATCCGACCTTACATTTTGGTAGTTGGATTTTATAAAGGGTAATTGCCTTAGCATCCAGTTAAACAATCGGTCGCTGTTACACCATGGTTTCCTTGCATTTGTTTCAGATTTTTGCAAATCTCTATAGGAGTTTACAGCGGTAAACCAGTGTCTTCCTGATTCGTTTATAAAAATGGGGTAGGGTATTCCAATTTCTTTTATTATGCCATATGTAAGGAGACTATCTTTTCCTCCGCTGCTTAATATTGCATATTTTTTACGATCAGGTGAAGTAAAATTTGTGGATTCAGTTGAATATGATTCTGCTGTTACCCTGAAGCTGATTTTTGCCTGTGTGTATTTTTTTCTTTTATCTATTTTAAGTGAGTTGAAAGGAGGTTTTAAGAATTCATTTTTTACCAGAAGTTTATTGCATATAATTTCGCGCGATGTATTTTCAATCATTCTTTCTATGAAATCTCTGTCTACACTATCATAAAGTCCTTCAAACTCAATTTCTTCAAAAAATATCCCATAGTTAAAAGCTGCCTGAGCCGTTATCATTGATGCAAGGTTTAAATCAGCCCGGTCAGGATTTTCAAATACCGGGTAATCATAGGAATATATAAGTTCAAATTCCTTCTTATCCCCAGACAGGCTTTCTGTTATATAGCTGGCCTTTATCCTCCGCGTCTCTATGGTGATGTTGCCAACGTACAATTTCCTCATTACGAGGAAGGAATCCAGGGATATCATTTTAGCATTTTTGAAAGAAGTTCGACAAGCCTTTCGGGGCTATATCTTAAGACATCAAATGTTGGTAAGCCGATTTTGTCTTCTATTGTTTTACACTCAGCAATAATCTCGCTATCGGCCATTCCTTCGTGATTTATAGTAATAGCAATTACATCCCTTCCTGATAATAATTCTATTGCTTCAATCTGCTTATCGAGAGAATGAAGAGGGTATCCGGGGAAACCATCATATTCTATTCTTCTTGGCGGATGCTGAAGGACTACATAATCTGGTCGCCCTGCAGCCAGAATCTCAAAACCTCCCGGATATGCAGGGTTCATAAGGCTACCCTGACCTTCGATAACTATTATGTCCGGAGATTCGCATTTCCAGGCTTCATATACGGCATGTTCTATTTCTCCGGCTACAAAATCATTAATGCAACTATCCATTATCATAGAATATTTTGCTCCCTGCATCCATGCTGTTTGTCCTGTTCCTACCAGTTCGGCTTTGTAACCTGCTTTTCTCATAGCATGTACTATGATCCATGCTGTGGTTCGCTTTCCAACTGCTGAATCTGTACCCAGAAGTGCAATTTTAAGACAGTCTACTTCTTCAATTTTACCTGTAAAGAAGTGGAGTTCCTCTCTTTCCTTTGTCTTCCTGATATCTCTTACGCGGCATTTGTTTTTTGATGCAATTGCCATAAGCTCAGGGTCTTTATATATATAATCGTGAAGGCCACTGTCAATATTCATACCCTTAAGCAGTGCCTGCCTTACTACTTTTCTGCTATCTTCGGGGAGCAGACCGCCATCTGTTGCGAGTCCTATAATAAATGTTTCCGGTTTTTTGTCAGGACCCAGATTTTCCAGGGCCTCAGATAAATCTTTAAATATGGGTATATTGCACCTTGAATTATCAAGTACTGTTCCTGCATCCTGCCCCGCATATCTGTGGTCAATAACTCCGACAATCTCATATCTTTCTGTAAATCTCACCAGTCCATGTGCTGTTTTCCCATAAGTGGTATTAAATGCACCCTCAGCATACACTATAGCCTTACCATCGATAGATTTTTTCATTGCCTAATATTTTCCGGTTAAAATTACCACATACCTGTCGTTAACAAGCTCAGTTCTCTCATGCATCTGAATCAGGGCTATTAAGCCTGAGGTTGATGCAGGCAGAATCCTGTATCCTTCCTTTTTGTGAAGGAATGCGCTCATCTCTTTCATTTTATTATCACTTATATGACTTGCTTCTCCACCTGATTGCTGAAGTGCATAAAGTGCTTCGTCTCCATCAAAACTATGCCAGTTTATAAGAGGCTCGTTAATAGCTGTTTCCTTTAATTGTTTGGGGTCAATATCCTTACAATAATCGAGGCCTGCCTTAAATGATGCCACAATCGGATTTTTATTTGCTGCCGACCCTGCAATAAAGATTGGTATCCTTGATGTTTTCCCTCTCTTGTAAAGGCTTACAAAACCACGGTATATTCCTGCAAGAAGAGTTCCATTAGACACGGGTGCTGCAATAATCCTGGGAGCATCGCGAAGCTGGTCATAGATTTCTACTGCAATTTCGGCATAAGCTGATATTTGAAGCGAGGTATTGGCCCCGCCCGGATTTGCATCATACCACTTATTATTTGATGCAAGAAGGCTTGATTCTCTTACTGTATCTTCATATGTGCCAGGCATCCTGATAATTTCAGCGTCAAAAGCCTGCATCTCCTTTAAACGATCAGTATGATATGTCTCAGGTATAAATATCTTGCACTTAATCCCGGCAAGAAAGGCTGCATATGCCATTGCAACACCATAATTTCCGCATGTTGCAAGGGATACAGTTTTAAAATCTCTTCTGAATGCATCCCGAATCTGTGCAAAGGCTATTCTGTCTTTCTGGGTCCCTGAGGGGTTTTCACCCTCATACTTTAAATATAGCTGTCTCAGGTTTAACTCTCTTTCAAGATTTCGAGCCCTGTTAAGAGATGTATCACCGATTTCAATACTAATAATATCCTCAAATGCCTCAATCCTGTCAACAATTGATAGACCGGCATCCTTTACCAGGGCACTCAGTTTACTTGTTTCTCTGGAGATTTTAATGTCTGCAGATTTTACTCCATCTAGAATATTTGGCATTACAGATGTATAAATTTCAGTAATAACTTATTGAATACAAATTACAATTATTCAAGGAATAAAAGGATGATTACATATTAAATTTCACAGGCGCAGAATATCAAATCTTTTTTAATTGATAGATATCTTTTCTCCTGTCTTTCAGGTTTCTTACACTTCCAAACTGATGAAGTTCTCTAAGCAGGTCGATATCCACATCTGCAATAAGGATCATTTCTGTATTGGGTGTGGCCTCTGCCTTAACACCATTGGCAGGGAATGAAAAGTCGCAGGGTGTAACTACCATTGCCTGACCATACTGTATGTCCATATTATGCACCTTGGGAAGATTGCCCACACTACCTGCAATAGCGACATAGCATTCATTTTCAATTGCCCTTGCCTGGGCACAATTTCTAATACGAGAGAATCCGTTTTGTGTATCTGTAAGATAGGGGACAAAGAGAATGTCCATCCCCTCATCTGCCAGTATTCTGCTCATTTCAGGAAATTCAATATCATAGCATATTAAAATTCCTATTTTACCACAATCAGTGTCGAAGGCTTTAATCTGATTTCCTCCCTGGAGGCCCCATACTCTGCTTTCGTCAGGAGTTACATGTATTTTCTCAAATCTTTCCACAGCACCATCTCTCTTACATAAGTAGCCAACATTATACAGGTTACCATCCACCAGTTCCGGCATGCTTCCGGTAATTATATTGATATTATACGAAATTGCAAGTTCTGAAAATCTTTTTACAAGATTTTCGGTATGGATAGCCAGCTCCCTTATAGCTTCAGGTTCTGAAAGATGATTATTTTCGGCCATCAGGGGTGCATTAAAGAATTCGGGAAAAAGGGCGAAGTCAGACCTGTAGCCCGAAACAGCATCAACAAAGTATTCGGCCTGCTGCATCAGTTCTTCGATATCCTTATATAGTCTCATCTGCCACTGAATAAGCCCAAGCCTTATAATTTTCTTAACTGGCGATACTTTTTTAGAAGGTTTTTCATAGTATATATTATCCCATTCAAGAAGAACAGCATAGTCTTCAGACTCCTTGTCTCCTGTGAGGTAGCCCTTGAGGATTTTAGCGGGGTGAAAATCGTTGGACATCTGGAAATCAAGGACCGGATCATGAATTTCTTTTTTCCTTACCATTGAGATATATTCCTTAGGCGTAAGTTCTGAAGAATATTTATGGTAATTGGGTATTCTGCCACCAAAGGCTATTCCCTTCAGGTTTAATTTCTCACAGAGATCCTTCCTGTAGTCATACAATCTTCTACCCAACCTTAATCCTCTGAAAGAGGGTCTTATAAACACATCGATACCATAGAGCATATCTCCTTCATCGTTGTGAGTGTTAAATGTGTATTCACCGGTTATCTGACTATAGGTATGATTATTGTCGAAGAGTGAATAGTCTACAATAACAGACAGAGCACATCCGGCAAATTTATTATCAACCCATATTACTACCTGACCCTCCGGAAACTTATCAAGGAGGGTTTTAATCTGATCTTCTCTCCATACCAGATTGTGCAGATTGGAATATGCTTCCAGCATTGCCTCTTTTAGTTCTTCGAAGTCTTCAGGAGTCAGAAATTTAAGTTGAATATTATCCGATTCTGAGGTAGTTTTTATATTTGTCATAGATCATATTATTCTTAAAAAAATGTGGACTAATATATTAATTATAATGATTATACAGTGCAATTGTAAAAAAAAACAATAATGCTTGTAACAAACAGATAAACAGATATATATAACTTATTAGAAAAAATTAATTTAAGCAGTATATGCCCAGATTAAATTTCAAATTCATTTCCGACCCCGGGAATCGTGATATTTGAAAAACCTTTTTTCTCCAGGTATGATTTATATTTTAACTGAGGTTCCAATTCTCCATGCACCAGGAAGGTTTTTTTAATTTGTTTCGGGTCCTGGCATGAAAGAAAATCTGCCATCTCCTTGTAATCCCCGTGACCGCTGTAGGAATCCAGTCGTTTTATTTCAGCTTCAACCGGATACTTATTGCCATGAATGGATATTTCTTTTTCGCCACGCAATAACCTTGCTCCAAGTGTTCTTGGTGCGCAATACCCAACAGCGAGTACTGTATTCTTTGGATCGGATATCGAGTTGGCAAGGTGATGCTTAACTCTTCCGGCTTCCATCATCCCTGATGCTGAAATTATTACAACAGGTTTCTTTATCTTATTTAGCTTTTTGGAATCCTCAGCCATCTTAATATAAAACAGGTTATTAAAACCAAAGGGGTCAGGATCTCTTTCCATTATCTCCAGTATATCACGGTTAAAGCATTCAGGATGCAGTCTGAAAATTTCTGTGGCGTTTACTGCGAGGGGACTGTCAACATAAATATCAATTTTTGGTAATCTGCCTTCGTTATAAAAATTATTAAGAGTATAGACTATATCCTGGGTTCGTCCGACACTGAAAGATGGGATAATTAATTTTCCTCCTTTTTTTACACATGTATTATGTATTACTGATAATAATTCTTTTTCGGCGTGGATATTATCATGATGCAGACGATCACCGTAAGTTGCTTCTGTTATAAGATAATCGGCCTGTGGAAATGGCTTTGGTGGAGCAAGTATGCGATTAACCGGGCGACCAATGTCGCCTGTATAGGCAATCCTGTGGCTGGTATCACCTTCCTTTATTATCATGTTTGCAACCCCGCCACCAAGCATATGACCGGTATGAGTAAACTCCACGGAGATCTCATTATCAATCTTATATGGACGTTTATAAGCAATACCAATAAACAGGTTCATGCACTCTGATGCATCATCTTTTGTATATATAGGCTCTACCGGGTCGAGTCCCTTCCATGCCCTCTTTTTATTAAATGTTCTGGTATCATGCTCCTGTATTGAGCCTGAGTCTGCAAGCATAATTGCACATAGGTCTCTTGTGGCACTGGTGCATATTATTGATCCTCTGAATCCAAGTTTGTAGATATATGGGATAAGACCTGAGTGGTCGATATGGGCATGAGACAGAATAAGGTAATCTATATCAGAAGGGTTGAAGCCCAGTTTACGATTCAGGCTATCAGTCTCCATGCCTTTACCCTGATACATACCACAATCAAGCAGTACTTTTGTCCCTGAATTTGTTGTTATAAGGTGTTTGCTGCCTGTTACTTCCTGCGCTGCTCCGAGAAATTTTATCTTCATATATTATGATCTTTCTCTCAAAAGTAGCTATAAAAAGGTTGAAAAGGGTTTAAAGTGGGTGGAAAAAGTTGAATAAGGTGGAAAAACAAAGATGGTGTAAGGATAAGCCCACACCATCTTTGGATATCTGTAATTATTGTTAATTCTTAGGAACAAATACTACATCTGCGATATCTGGATTGCTCATAAACTTTGATGTAAACTTCTTAATATCCCTGATAGTAACCTTATTAATAATTTCATCGAAATTTTCAGGAGCATTACCATCTATACCATGGTAATAATAATTAAATATAGTATTCATCCAGTAACTGTTATGCTCTTTTGACTGTTCGCGGTCTTTTTTCATATTTTTCACAACCTTGTCAAGATCCTCCTCTGTGGGACCGTTCTTAGCTATCTTCTCAATTTCTCTGAATATGATTGATTTCAGATAATCAGCTTTCTCCGGATCAGTATCAAAATTCATTTGGAGGCTTTTCTCCTCCGTTGGGAAATGACTATTGCTGGCACTTACTGAAACACCGTAAGTTCCACCTTCTTTTTCCCGTATTTCCTCTGTATATCTCAGAATAAGGATGCTTTTAAGCATATTCAGATAAAGATTTGTTTCGGGGGTATATTTGAAATCCTTCCTTATTAGAATATTTACATTCGCCTTGGCTGTTTCGAGCGGAATCTCAATCTTTTTTTCAATGTGTCCTTCAGGTTGTTTTACATTATGATCAGTCCATGATTCGGTTCTTGGATCGTCGGTCAACGACCCGATGTAATATTCTACATTTTGCTTAACAGTTTCTTCATCTATATTCCCAACTATTAT
The DNA here is from genome assembly GCA_964634565.1 of uncultured Rikenellaceae bacterium. GTDB lineage: Bacteria > Bacteroidota > Bacteroidia > Bacteroidales > VadinHA17 > JAUVKT01. Next base: position 27,646 of record CAZWLP010000004.1, read on the forward strand.
AAAAATAAAATCTCCAGCATCTTTAATTCTGTCTTTATACAGTTTCTCCATATCCTCAAACTTAAGTTGTTCAAGAAATTTGGTATTCAGGAGTTTGGTTCTAGGGTGGTAGTTAGTAAAGATCAATTGTAAGGAATCAGACATTATCTTTTTGGGATCATTTTCCAAATTGGGCAGAAAAGCCTTGAACCTGCTGAGCAAAGCATCATATGCCTGCTTATCAAATCTGGGTCTTTCAAAGTTCAGATAAAGCAGTTGCATCATGGTTTCAAAATCTTTCGGGGTCGAAGAGCCACTTATTGTTTCAGTGAGCTCTCCAATATTAGGCTGAACGCTAACCTTCTTTCCTGTCAGTGCATTTCTTAGAGCTATAGCGTCGAAATCTCCGGTACCAAATGATCCAATAAACTGGGGCAACATTATGGCAGTTTCCAACTGCACGGCAGAAATAGCTGACATACCACCTTTACTGAATCCGGTAATTGTAACATTATCTTTTTCAAAATCCGCATGTTTGTATATTACTGTTGCATTATTTGAAAGCTTCCATTCGATTGCACCAAATTTATCAAGGGGTGTGCCAGTAACTATTGTTGAGCCAGGAAGTTTATCTGATATAAGTTCAGTGACAATCTCAACATCCTTATATGGTTCAATTTCAGTTTCCTTAACTTCATTCAATATTAAAAGGGCCTTTTCTTCGTCCAGGTGTACCGCATTTTCTGGTCCCATGACAATAATTACCCTGTTGTTATCTGATATCCAATTATCTTTTGCGGCGTTAACATCATCCACGCTTATTGACTCCAGCAAGGCCTGCCCTATTTGCCAGTCCATCTCGGGAGATGTTAGTGGCTCACCACTGAGAAAATGAGTCTGCATTCCTCTTATATAGGTGTCATTATGTATTTTATCTCTCTGTTCATAGGCGCTCTTCATTGAAGTAAGAAGGTTAGATTTAGCTCTTTGGAATTCACCTGGCATAAATCCAAATCGCACTATTCTTTCAGTCTCGGTATATATTGCTTTCAGGGCTTTAGTTTCATCTTCAGGACTTGATACTGCAGCAATACTTAAGACATCATACCCTCTCAGAAAACTGCCATAAGAGATGCTTCCCATTATAAACGGGGGTTCTCCTTTCTGAAGTAACTCGGTAATACGGGCTCCTGTCATAGAGTTAAAAAGATTGGCTATATACTGGTTTCTAAGATATACTGCATCTTTCTTATCTGCCTGAGTAGCTCGATGCTTAATGAAGATATTGATCATGTTCTGGGATGCCTCAGGGTCTGTTGCTACCACGAATCTTGTATCCTTATGTTCAGGAATATCAAAGAAGGGTCTGGGTTGAGCATCTTCGACGGCAGGGATTTTTCCAAATAGATTTTTTACTTTTAATTCTACCTCATCAACATCAATGTCGCCAACAATAGCGATTGCCTGAAGATCTGTTCTGTACCAGTCGTGATAAAAGTTTCTTAGAGTTTCGTAATCAAAGTTTTTTATTACATCAAGGTCGCCAATTACATCCCTTTCAGAGAATTTTGAATCCCCCATAAGTGCAGGAAAATATTTAGCCCTCATCCTGAAATTAGCATCTCTTCTTGTTCTCCATTCCTCGCTTATAACCCCACGTTCAGCTTGAATCTCTTCATCAGTTAAAAGCAGGTAGTTAGACCAATCGTTTAACACAAGGAGACAAGTGTCAATAAGTCCAGGATCATTTACGGGTACATCACTCAGATTATAAACTGTTTCGTTAAAAGAAGTATATGCATTGATATTTCGTCCGAATGCCACCCCATGCTTTTCCAGAGTATTCAGTATCCCTTTTCCCGGGAAATGTTCAGTACCGTTAAAAGCCATATGCTCCAGGAAGTGGGCAAGTCCGTTCTGATTATCATTTTCAAGAAGTGCTCCTACATTCTGAATAATATAGAAACTGGCTCTTTCTTTTGGTTCTTCATTATGCCTGATATAATATGTCAGGCCATTATCCAGTTTACCCATTTTAATTTCGGGGTCTATAGGAATTTGCTGCCCTCTGGCCAGGCTAATAAGGGCCTGTGCTACAATTATAAGTGATAAGGAAGCAATTTTCGCTTTAGTTAGTATTCTCATGATATTTTATAGATTTATTTTAAGTACGAAATTATGCAAAAAATAGTATTACAAAGGATAATTTCCAGAGAAAAATTCGATATCACTTGCCAGTTTAACTCCCGTATCGCTCCGGGAAATATTATATACTACATCTTTCTCTCAAAAGTAGCTATAAAAAGGTTGAAAAGGTTTAAAGTGGGTTGAAAAGAGTTTAAAGTGTTTACAAAGAATGGCGCTGAAGCGACATTCTAATAATGAAAGATAACTTTTTTGCTATGTTATTTTTCTTTTAATTCTTCGACTTTCTCAGCTGGAGATGGAATCGTGATACCTGTATCTCAGATACCTGTGATAAATTCGAATATTTTATATTAGACAGGGATATCAGTTGTTAACTTTCAAAAATGAATATGCTGATATCACATTGCTGTATAATCCTGGAATAATCAATTGATTTTTACTATCTACAAGTTCGAAGTCGGCAATATTTAACTGCCTGGATACTGTATTAATTATTTCAACTAATTCTCCTGATGGATCAATTCGAAACAGGTGACCGTTAAAATCACTGAAGAATACTTCCCCTTTATTACTTACCTGCAATCCATCCATAACTGAGCCATCAGGTAATGTGGCAATTGTGCTGGTACAAAAAGTCTTTATGTCAATTTTCTTAACAGAGGCATCGCCTGAACAGCCCACGTAGAGAAGACCATCATGATAATCTATTCCGTTGGGATTTAATATATCTCCTCTCTCCAACCAAATTTCTGAAACCTTATCTCTGATCCTGTATATCTTACTCCCACCGCTATCGCTTATATATATAACACCCTTATCATCGACGGTAATGTCATTTGGGAAAACAGCTTCTTCAAGCTTAATGCGTTCAGTAATTATGCCGCTATATTTATCTATTACTGCAACAGAGGATCTCTCAACAACATAAATTTCATTCCCGTACAAAGTAATACCTGTCGGAGAATTAAGGCCTTTTACCCACTCATAATCAAGGTTTTTTCCATCTGTGGAAAGCTTTGAGATTCCACCCCCTGATCCGGTAATATTATTTGAAAAATAGAGAATGTTTTCATCCTGGTCGTAGACTACAGACTCGGGATATCCAAGCTTATGGTGTAATTCCCAATTTTTTGAAATCCCTTCTGCAAGACCGATTGCTTCAGCGTCTCTCATTTTAAATCCCCATCCTCCAAACTGCTCACCTATCAGAAGACATATCTCGTTTGGTCCCTTTTTTAGTGGCAGAAATACTTCATCAAAATATCCAATTAAACCTGCAAAGGCCGGATCACGGCTTGTATAAGCATTTGTTGAAGACATTATGGGTAAGCCATTTACAAAGACTGTTATATAATCGCTATATGCCAGCTGGAACCTTGCAATTTTATCCTTCTCTGAGTTCAGAACGGATCTGGCATAGATCCAGCCAGGTAATTGCGGATTTCTGACCGCCTGTTTTGTAAGATTTATAAGCCCGTCATCATCAGTTTCTGCATTTTTCCAGTCAAGGTCATTCTGATCTTCGTAATACATATAGGGGTCTGTCTCATTATAAGATAGTACACGACTGATTTCCCACCTTCTTATAATACCTGGTTCTGCGTTATATTTAAGTGCTTTGTCAGGCATATCAATATCAATCTTATCAGTCCATGTGAAATTTGCAAACCATGATGATCCATTTACGGGCCCTTTTACCCCAACTGAACCGGAGATGTCTCCATGCCATAGTCTGTCAATATTCATTGATACAGGCTCTTGTGTGTACATTGTCAGCAAAGCCCTGTTATCTTTTACTACCAACTTAAAATGTATCCATTCCCTGGCAGGGATCTTAGCTGCTTTAGTTCCACCGCTTCCATGTGACAATTGCCAGCATGAAACTCCGTGATATATTGGTGTGTACTGAAAAGCATCAGGAAAGAGGCCGTTCCCTTTATGAGGTCTTACATAAAACTCTTCGCTGTCACGGTTATTCTGATATCTGAATGTTACCCCTGCATAAGATCTTCCTCCTGTTGTCCACATATCCCACTCCAGGGTTCCGTTCCTGAATTCAATATCTTTAAGGATTGCTGTTCCTGCAAAAGCAGGCCTTCCATCGATAGTATCAAACATGCCATTGTAAATGCTTGAGTTCTCTCTGGAGAATTCTATTAATTCCTGGCTTTGTAAATTAAAAAGTATAAAAAGGCCTGAGATAAACATACTAATTTTCTTTTCCATAGCTTTGTACCTTATTAAGGTCTGCAAAGTAAGGTTTAGCCGTATACCCGACAAGTTTTTTATTTTAACAGAATGTTTTTTCGACAAATGGCAGAAAATCCGGATGCAAATCTTTGCTTAAGATTGTTTATAAGAGAATATGAGCTATTTACCTGCTGCCTAAAAACTTAAACTCTACAGTTGGGTGGTGATCTTCTCCATCCAGTTTGTAGTCTACAATCTGAAGTTTAAAGTACATATCCCTGTCTCCTTCCGTATCGTATTTTTTCAGGAGGTATTTCTTATCAGGGTCCATTGTATACAGGTTAGACGATCCAACAGCTCCGAGTAATTTCCAGTCGGCTCCGATAGCACCTTTCATATCGGTAAATTCATAAGTATCGATATACGACAGGTCAATATCAGCAAACTCTATCTCAGGGTCAAATACATGGGCAACCCTCACTCCATTTTCATTATTTATCATTATGCCGCTTACATAGAATGGGGAATATATGCCCGGATCATCTGTTTCCCACCATCCGGTATATGGAGTAAAAAGTATGTCCCAATCGGAAAAAGGTGGTTCTACATCAACCACTCTGTTTTCTTCGTATGAGAAGGAGACATAATTATATCCTGTACTTCTGTAGATGCTTGCTTCTGTAATATTTTCAAGAGATTGTGCCGAGGCGTATTTTATTGTATATGATGTTTCATTCCTGGAAACAAACTGGAAGACATAGTATGTATTACTTTCGAGTCCTCTGTTATGTATATAAACTTCTCCATTTTCCCAGTCTCTCAGACATATGGAGTCAGCCACATTAATATATGAAGGATCGTTAAAGGTCCAGATATCAGGTGTGGCTATCAGGTCGAGAATTTCAGACTGAGTTAAATCTCCAATATCAAATTTACCTGACTTAATCACCCTTGATTTTGTTCCCCATCCAATAAGAACTCTACTCCCGGCACCTGCAGATTCGAAGGCCAGATCCCAGCTATACGGGGAGGCAGTACTTACTTCCAGAACAGTATTTTCATAGAATTTAAAGAAAGACTGTACCTGTTTAATTGAATTCTGCACAGTAAATGTTTCTTCCACAGTCCTTGGGATTGGCGTAGTATCGATCTCCTTAATACATGAAGATATCGATGCCATAAGAAGCAATGTGAACAGACATAATATTATGCATCTTTTCATTAGAAACTCAGGTTTATATTTAATTTAAGAAAGAATGACCTTCCATAATTTAATGGTCTCAGGTATGCCGACTGGAAATCAGTCTGGCCGTAATCTTCATAACCTGAAGTTTTTCCTTCATAATTATTAAGGAGGTTTTTTCCGCCAAGTACAACAGTTGCCCTGTTCTTCCAGAAATTTTTTGTAATAGTAAGTTCAAGATCACCGAAGGGATCAGTATAGACCCGGTAATAACCTCCTCCATCTTCTTCCGGAACGGGAGCAAGAACAGGAGTCTCGCCATAATACTTGAAGTTGGCAAGAAAAGTTATCTTATTCCAGCTAAGATTATATCTTCCGGAGACTGAAAGATTATTATAATAAACTACAGGGAGGTAATCGCCTTCTCCTTCTTCATCGTAGGTTTCTCCAATCCTGCTAAATCCAGCTCCAAAAAGTAAACCTGAGTTATGGGAAAATGAACCATTTACCTCGCCGCCAAAAGTTCTTCTTCCTCCCAGATTAACATTGGTTGCTGAGTTGGAACTTGCATCAGTAACAATTAATGTAATTGCATCCTTCCCGTCATTATAAAATAATTCCGGTTCCAGTTTTACAGTAAATAGATCGTTCCCCAGCGAATATTCAAATGAAGCGTTATAGCTATTTGTTGTTTCAGCCTTAAGGTTTCTGTTACCTGAGAGATCGTGATTACTATCTTTAAAATCCAGATACAATTCTTTAAGCGAAGGTGCCCTGAAGCCCCTTGCATAGGAAAGTCTAATATTTCCAGCTTCTGAAAACTTCCATTGCAGGTTTATTGATGGAACTACAGGTGCTCCATATATTGTGTTATATATTGCTCTAAGGCCCGGTTGCACTATAACTTTATCCCTGATGTTGTACTGCCCGCTTATAAATACTGCATAATCTCCAATCGTGGCATTATCTTCAAGTTTATCTCCGCTGCCGCTATCATGATTGATATCCCAGCCCCACATCAGTGAATAATTTTTTTCAGGAGATGCCAGAGTTACAGATCCTCTGGTCATAGAGTTATAGAACTTTGTGGCAGTGGTTCCGGTTACTTCTTTTGTCATCAGGAAAAGGTCTGATGTAATATATTCGGTCTCGCGTCCGTAGTATGTATAGGCAGCAATTATATTATAGGATAAATTTTCGGATAATTTATTACTGAGAGAGATGCTGTTTGTTGACCTTGTAGTATGATAATCTGCATCATAGGCCAGAACAACCTTTTCAATATAGTTGGAATAGTTCTTTAGCAGGGTATTCATATACTGACTCTTTACCCTGAGCTGCAAATCTTTGTTTTTATAAGTATATCCCAGATCAGCATTATATACCAGTTTAGGCTTAAACTCCATATACCTGTCGTGCCCGTCGACATCTGCAGTATCAACATTCAGATCAATATCAACTCCCTGGAAGAGATTTCTGGTAGCGGCCAGTGACAGAGAATGGTTTCCTCTTATCACAGACCCTGATAGCCCGATGTTATAATTACCCTTAGTATCGGTAAAAGAGTTTGCTTTTATCTGGTTTCTGAAGTAATTATTGGATTTGGTGATTATATTTATTACACCTGCAATTGCACTTGTCCCGTATTGTACGGCCATAGGGCCTCTTACAATTTCAATATGGTCAATATTTTCCATATTAATCTGGCTAAGGTCTATTATGCCACCAACTCTTCCGACTATCGGAACTCCATCAATTAGGTACTTAATATTTTCACCTCCCATGCCCTGCATCTTTATTGATGTGCCGAGAGAAGGATCGACAGTCAGTCTGATACCGGTTTCATTGGAGAGTGCTTCGGCCAGGTTATTTACTCCACGCTGGTTAATAGTTCTGGCATCTACCACGTTTATCCTGTAAATAGACCTGTCTACAGCCTGGGGTTTGTACTGCCCTGTAACAACTACTGTTTCAAGTTCAAGTAAGTCAGGGGTTAACATAATAATTAAGTTCTGATCCGGGTAGATAGTATCATTTTTTGAAGCATAACCCAGGGAGGATACACTTATCCTGGATGCTTCTATTATCTTAAAGCTGATTAGCCCGTTCTTATCAGTAGCGCCTCCATCAAGGTATTTATTGGCCATACTGGAAAGCATAACAGTTGCATACTGGCAGGGTTCAAGTGTTTTAGCATCCAATATTTTAACAGTAGTCTCCTGTGCACGTGCGCCTAGCAGAAGCAGTGCAAGAAAAGCTACTGTTAAAAATTTTGGAGTACTTATTCTCATCAGTTATTTTACAATCTTATTTTCCGGCAAGAGGAGTGATGGCTCCAATATAAAATAATTCCAGATCTTTTGTGCTGGTTTCAGTAAAATCTCCTGTATCATAATCATATGATCCAACTGAAAGAATGCCTGTCATTTCAATTTTATAAACATCTGTAGCCAGTTCAGTAATAACAAGATTCTGTGATCCTGTCTTACCAATTGCTGTCCAGTCATAAGCCATCCCTGCATAATCTGCAGTATATCCGAAATCATAAGTTCCTTCAGGGTTTTCTGCATCCCAGGTATATGTTCCCGGAAGCTCATTTAATCCCTTGTTTGGATATAGCTTAATAAGATCAGGATTATCCTGTCCGCTGATATCTGTTAGCAGTCTGATGTAGGCAGAGCTTCCAGGCATGGATGATTGATACCAGAACATATCGTTTGTTATGTCAAACTGAACATCGTCAAGAGTATAAATATTTGCAGGAACTGTAACTGTTATATCTTTTGTAACAACCTCACTGCCATCTATATTAGATGCTGTAAGTTTTACAGTGTAGGTTCCTTCTGTAGTGTAAGCGTGAGTAGGATTCTCTTCTGAGGATGTTGCTCCATCACCAAATTCCCATGAAAATGTATCAGCATCTGTTGAGGCATTTGTAAATGTAACTTCGTCGTATATTTCAACTTCAGCAGGACTGAATGTGAAATCTGCTGTTGGAAGTACGGGGTCTTCACATGACGATAATGAAATTATCATTATGCTTAATGCAATAAAGGGATAGAAAATTCTTTTCATGATTATGTAATTTTAGTTTTTGTAGATTCTGGTCCCAAAATTAGATATTCTGACAGTCTCAATTATGTAGAAAATCTGTATAAGTAATAATTACAATATTTCAGGCATAATTTAGAATTAATCCAAAGAATGTAAGAAAAGGTGATGGATGTTAAAGCATTGGGTGTCGAAGAGAAGATACTACCATACTTCTGTTAAGGAATCCCGCTGATCTTTTAAGAGCTGATTTGAAAATTTAAAGGTGTAGGTCTGGCTGCTACCGTTTGAGAAAGCCCAGTGAATCTTTATCAGGTTCCCGTTCATGTCATAGTTGAAAATTATATCTGCAGATAAATCCTTGTCAGAAGTATATTTGGCTGATATAATCCGGTCATACCTGTCATGCATAAATTCAAGTCTTCCTGTCAGCCAGCTGTCAAAGTTTACCCATTGGCCTGAAATTAGTTTTCCATCGCCATCGTAGATATATTTCTCGGAACCGGTAATACCATCCGATCTGTTAAAAATCCTCTCAAGCAGATCGCCATTTACGTCATATGTATATGTGAAAGTTCCTGTTTTTCCGTCTGAGTAATGCCTGACAGATTTTTCAAGATAGCCATTATCCCTGTAGAAATAGTTTGTTATTGTTTGCATGCCGTCAGATCTAACAAATATTTTCTCCTGCAGTTTGCCGGCATCATCATAATTATAGTACGATGGCCCTCCTCCCTGACCGGAATAATCATAATTTTCTTCTGAAATTATCCATGGGTAGTTATCCCTTATAAATGCATTTGATGATTTGTAGTGTAGATGCTCGCGATCTAAATATTCGTATTTTAGAGATTGGGAAAAACCTGTGTCGAAATTCCAGTCTTCTTCAGTTAGCTGACCTATGTCGTTATACCTGAAGATAATTTCTCCTATCCTCTTATTATTCTGAGATAATTTAGCATAAACCGGGTGGTCGCCATCATTGTAACTATAGTCGATCCTGCCGTGAAACCAACCATTCAGTCCCTTACAATCGGCGTATGAACGGTTTCCCTTCTCATAAAAATAGTTAACAGTACCTTTAACTCCATCTGATCTGGAAAATGTCTCGGTAATTAATTGACTATCCTTATTATATGTAAAAGTTTGTGAAATGGTAACTGAATCAGAAAAAGTCCTGTCTCTTTTGGTCATATTCCCGTTTGCATCAAATTCATGATAATTTTCCGACCATCGCGAACCATCTTTCAGCTCCCATATTGCTTTATAAGGATGTTGCTTACCATTGTAAATATAGGTTGTCAGTCCTTCTTCTCCCGAGGAATTGGTATATTCGAGTTTTAATAAATTCTTCTCATATTGCCCATACGATGCCTGGGTAATAAGAAGCAGTACTATTGGTATCAGTTGTCTCATGTTATAATTATTTTTTAATAAATTTATATGTAGTATCTGTCGGTTTAACAAACTAAAGATTGTGAATTTATTTATCTCTGTTTATTTTAATTTATCTTCCGGATAGTTAATCCAGGAGATCGCTTTTTTGATTGTTTCGCCACCAGTAGGATTATCAGGGTCGAAGTCTTCAGAAATAAAGAAATCTGGTATTATTCCATCCCTGTGGACTGTCGAATCAGAACTCATATAGTAAGCAGTGGCAATGTTGTAAAAAACATTATCTGATATTTTCACCATTCCATTAGTAGTGCTATACCCTGCAGTTTGCTCACCAAATAGTTTTATATTCTTCTGTCCTTTAAGAGCTGAAGCAACTGCTTCACCTGAACTGGCAGTATATCTGCCTACCAGGACAGCGACTTTTTTGTTGTTTATGTTTATATTACATTGTAAGGGAAGGCTAAAGGGTAGAGTGTTCTCATTTAAATAAAGATTACCATTTCGTAAGCTCCACTTTACCCTGAACGTCTTACTGTCTTCTGTATCCCCTCCAAGGTCAATATTTGGAAACAATTCCCCTAAGCCTGAAAGCATAGGCCAGAAATTCCCTCCTGTGTTTCCACGTAAGTCAACAATGTATCCTTTTGGACTATTCTTTTTAAGATTACATATTGTCTCTCTGATCTTCATAATTTGATTCATAATAATACTATCGCCCCCAACTTTATATTGTATAGCCGGGATCTGAATATATGCTATTGAGTTGTCAATGATCTCTGAATGGGTATCTATTCCTTTTAAAGTATTTTGATAGATAGATCTTACTTTGGACAGATACTCCTTACTCTTAAAATCATAATTAACATCCCTCTCTCTATCAATACGGCCTTTGATTGTTTTATTATCAATGTTAACAAAGCCATGAAAATCTCCCAGCGAGGTCATCATATGCCTTATTGGTTCCTCCAATGAAGAGAGAGAGTCATTATCACTTAATCTGTTAAACATCTCTTTCTCCAGTTCTTCCCAGTTAACATTATTTGTATATAGTGAGTTGACTCTGGCAGTGCTTATTATGGAATCAAGAATCATTTTTGTATCGGGTGCCTGAGCTTCGACGTGGGTCTTATCTGCTGTTCTTTTTTGCATTGAACAACTAAATAAGCTAACAGTACACAAAATAATTAAAAAGCTATTCTTCATCAAAGTATTTGGTTTTAAGTTTATTAATTGATTTTATTGATATCCAGTATGCATGTGCTTCTTTTCCATCGTATCTATTGAAGAAAAGATATTTGCCATCAGGAGATATTGCAGGGCAGTTTTCCATTAACTCAGAATTAATCTCAGGGCCCATGTTTATAAGACGTGACCAGTTGCCATCGCTGTTTCTGAATGAAATATACAGGTCGCTTCGGCCTCCAGTTGTAGTGTCGGGTCTTTCCCAGCATGATGTTATAGCATAGCTTTCATCTGGTGAGATACACATATCTCCTTCGTTAAATAAATTTTCCGGATCGTTATCTAATGAGATAATTCTGGTAAAGAGTTTTCCTTCTCTTTTCAGATAATACAGGTCTCCGAATCCCCTTTCCCTGTCTGTTACTTTTGGAAAATAAAGGTTGCCTGATGATGCGGCAGATGGATAACCTGCCTGGAGGAATTGCCCGTTAAATGATACAGGAGAGGGTTCAGACCAATGTCCATTATTTTTTTCTGAGAACCAGATATATGAAACTGATTCCTCGGGACTTTTGCCTTCAAGTGGTCTCCATGATCTGAAGTAGGCATATCTGCCATCCGGAGATATGGATATGTCATTGTCAGTATATTGACTGTTAAATGGTGCCGGTTCTGAATTCGTCCATCTTTTATTAATCTTTCTAATCCGTAAAATATCACCGGTATTATTACTGTCTGCGTCACAGGTAAAAAACAATTCCTCCCCATCCGGTGTAAAGGCTATATTAATGGTGTTTTTAAGAATATCTTCAGCAAATATTCTGGCTATAGAATCTGGTTTTTCTTCTTCCAGATAGTTGATATTTTGCTGATATCTTAAAGGATAGTTAAATTTAAAACTATAAATATCAAGATTTTCGGATCTATTACAGGCAAAGTAAATACTTCTTCCATCTTTGCTTATAACCGGCCTGTTTTCATCCCATTCCGAGTTTATTTCAGGTCCCAGGTTAAATGGTGCCGACCAGCTTTCATCTTCAAGCCTGTAGCAGAAGTACAAATCGTCGCCACCATATCCTCCATTGCGGTTTGAGGCAAATACCAGGATCGATCCATCAGATGAAATTGCAGGATCATGTTCTCTCCACCTTGTATTAATAGGATAGCCCATATTTATAACCGAAGAGTAATGACTGTCTTCAGGTATTGAATAATATAGATCAAGATCTCCCTGTCCACCTGGTCTGTTGCTGAAGAAGCACAGATTAAATTCCTGGTCGAGAACAGGCCATGAGTCTGTGAACTCAGTGTTTACGGGATATCCCGGGCAGATAAGGTTAATGCTATCAGGAGATATAAAATCACAGATATTAATATCGAGATCAGATACTCCGTTTGCTTTTGTGATCTGTTGTGAAAAAGCCAGTCTGCCTTTGATGCTTGCCGGAGGCAGATATCTTACCCAGCTACCATTACTATTAGTTAACCTTAATGGTATACTCCATTCTTTATCTATACAATGTGAAATGTAGATCGGCTCATTTAACCAGTCTGAAAATCCTTCTGGCGTGCGTGAAAATACCATGAAGCTATCAGAAAGGTATAGAGGAATTTCATCATCTTCTGTGGATATTATCTCCCTTGAAATAAGTTCAGGTTTTGTGATTGGGTTCAAATAAAGGAATCTCGAATACTGTTTTAATATCCCTTCGAGAGAGACTTTATAAATATCGGTGTCGCTACCGGATTGCCTTGTGATAAATAAAGTACTGCCATCATCACTGATATAGGGATGACCGGCATAACCTATTAGGCTACCCAGTGGCATAGGTCTGTTCCATCCCGCCTTATTATTACTTGAGCAAATGTATAAATCTCCATCAGGATAACTTCCACCCGGGCGATCCGAAAAAAATATTAGTACAGAACCATCCGGAGATATGGCAGGGTCCCTGTCATTAAACTCTGTGTTGATCGGATAGGGCTGATTAAGGAGTTGTGTGAACGAGTTTTTTGCTGAAATGCATCTATAGATGTCATCACCTCCCTGACCTTCTGACCTGTTACTGTGGAAGTACATCAGATCATTGTCAGTAAATGAGGGATATCCGCTGAAGCTTCCATCCAAATTTACGGGAGGTGGCAGTGGGAATGGTTCACCCCAGATTCCATTTCTATAAGCTGCCTTCCATATTTTTGAATTTGTTATTGATTCAGAGTTATTACTTTCCATCGGCCTGTCTGAAGTGAAGTAGAACTGTTTGCCTGTCCTGTCGAAGTTAAAATCCCATTCCCTGTATTCACTGTCAATGCTTATATTCTGGTTGCTTATCTCAGATGATCCTCTTTTACTGTATGTTATCAGTTTAAGCGGGTCCTTCTTATCGGGACTGAAAACACGATAAATAAAGGTATTGTACTTCGAACTATGGCTCAGGTTGCCTTCATTTCTGTTTTCGACGGATATTATTCCGGGTTTAAAAACTTCTGTCTTACATTTTCCCGGTCTTATCCGGTTAATGATATCTGAGCTCACCCAGTAAATATTATTTGATCCGTTTACCGGGCAGTTTAGTGTTTTAGTTTTTACAGGGTATGTAATCCTTTCATTATCGGGTAAGGAATGTTTTTTCCTTCTGCTGGTGAAAAACAGAAATCTGCCATCACTCGAAACTGAGGGACAGATTGATTCACCTGAGCCGATGTCATCACCCATATAACAGGGCTTTGTCCAGTTTTCACCATTTTTATAGCTGATAAACAGTCCCCCCTTCCCGTTTCTGTCGGATGAAAAGATCAGGTAGCTTTCGTCAGGGGCAATAAAGGGATCAACTTCGTTATTCCTTGAGTTTATCTCCTGGCCGAGGCAATATGGAGATTGATACTTTCCATTTTTATATTCAGAAATGTAGATATCTTCCCTGCCTGAACCCTCTTCACGATTATCAAAAAAATATATATTGCCATTGTCAGATATTGTAGGGTAACCAGCTCCCTTGAATTGTTCGCCCAGGAAGCATGGCTCACTCCATTTGCCGTCTGTCCTTTCAGATTTCCAGATATAAAATTCTCCTCCAACGGAATCTGCGGGATTCAATGGTTTGTTTGAAGTGAATACAAGAGTATTTCCATCGCCTGAGAAAGTAAATTCTTCGAAATAATATCCTGAGAAGAAGGCTGTCTCAGGTCTTGTCCAACCCAGGGCAGTCAGGTGAGTATAAAAGACCGTTGATCGAGGAACACCTCTAATCTGGAAATAGCATTCAGTTCCCTCCTTAATGAAACTAATCATTCTTTCATCAAAGGGCCCTGAGATAATATCTGGTGCAAATAATCTGGACTGTTCTCCCGGATATGTTAATCCGAAATATGGTTCTTTCCTGACATGCCACATAATATCTGCTTCAGTCTCCTGTCCTGAGTAGCAAATAAATAATAGCATTAAGATCTGAAAACTTGTAATCATTGCTTATAAATTCAATAAATTTTATCGGTACTTATATAGTATATATTCCCATTAGCTGGTTCTTTTAGCCAGCTCTCGACCACATCCATATATTTTTTTGCTGTTTTTGAAGCAGGTAAATATGCTATATCCTGCCTGTTAAAGTATAGGGTCTTCATATCCGGGCTCACAGAGGGAAACCTTTCTGCCTTTCCACTGTTTATTATTTCAGGCAGTCTTTTTGCTTTGCTCCATCTACCATCGCTCTTTTTGTAACTTAAATAGAGTCCGTCAAGTTCCCCCAGTCCCATCCTTCCGAATACTATAAAACTCTCATCTGCTGAAATATAGGGACAATAATCAATTGCATCTGAATTAATACTGTCACCGGCGTTAATCGGTTCTGAATACCCCTTTTCAGTTCTGTTCTGAAAATATATATCCGCATCATCTCTTCCTTTCTCAAAAGATGCCCAGCCAAAGAGTGTGCCTGAGGACGACATCGAGTAGGCCCAGAGATCATTATGAAACAGGTTATTCAGAGAGGGTTTTTTCCACTGTTGATCTTCTCTTTCAGCCTTCCAGTGTCTGAAAGAGGGTAATGGATTATCTCCCGGGTTATCAGGTCTCCATGACATAAAGTAGACTGTGTTACCATCCGGGGAGAAAACTGGATATTCGTCCCTGTATCTGCCAGAGAAGGGCACAACCTCTGGCGAATCATCATCAGAAGAGTTAGTTTTTAATTGTAATATTATTTTTTGCCCATTTAATGAAATTGTCCACAAGAAAATATCATTGGATGGAGAGAAGACAGGGGCACCGTGCTCATGCATACCTGTTGATACTTTGCCTGGCATAAGAATCGCCGGGATAGTATTGCCTGTTTCTATGCTCTCTGTTTTTGAATAGTCTGTTTTACATGAACTTGATATACAAATAAGAGGCAGAATAGCCAAAGCATACCTAACAATTACATGTAATGAATTCATTTACTATATTTTTGACAAGGATATTTAACATTTATTTCACTCCAGCAGTTTTATTGAAATAATCGACATACTATTAAGAAAAATCTATAAAAACATATTTTTTGTTTATTTGTAGAAAAACAGAGTGATCTTGTCGATTATTTTCGGGATATATCGTTAAGTTATAAACTATAAGGTTATTTGTGGAAGATTTTAGAGCCCATATAGCCAGTGTTAATTATATGGCGTACTTTAACATATAAAATCAGAGTAATTGATATTTTGGTAATTAAACAATTAAGTAACTTAGGGTCTTAAATTTCTTGAATTGTCAGCTAAAGAGAAAACAAAATTATTTTATAAAGAGGGGCCAAAAAGGATTCTTAAGCATATCTTATTTTGGTTCTCGATATTGACGTTTTTCACCTTATTCGGATTAGCAATAAATGATAATGGTTTATGGTATTCTTTTAAAATAAATATTATTTTTCTTCCTCAGGATATCTTTCTGGTATATATTATTCTGTTTCTTGTTATCCCCAGGCTCTATCTTAAGAAAAGGCCCTTTCTTTTTGTTCTGTCACTTATTGCGGTCTTTTCGCTAAATCTGATTTTCAGTTTTTTGGTCGATGGGTATGTTGCACCGGCTGTAGGAGTTGAGATTGAGGATGTTGTTCTTGCTAAGCGCTTACTCTCAAGCATATTGACTTTTACATTTATTGCCAGTATAGCCAGTATCCTTAAACTGATTGATATTAATAACATTATTCTAATGAATAAGGAGATTGCGGAATCAAAGTTTCACAATGCTGAAATAGCCCTGCTCAGATCTCAGATAAACCCACACTTTCTGTTTAATGTTTTTAATAATATTGATGAATTAATATATAAAGACAGGGATAAGGCTTCTGATACTCTTGCATTTTTGTCTGATTCGCTGAGATATGTATTACAGGAGTCAGATAAAGAACTTGTCCCTGTAAAAGAGGAAATTAAGTTTATCAGATCCTATCTCGAGGTTGCTTCGATAAGTTTCAATGACCCCGACTTTATTTTGTTTAATGTTAAGGATGAGATGACTGAAGTTTTTGTTGCCCCCATGATTTTTATTCCCTTTATCGAGAACTGTGTAAAGCATTGTAACAGGAAAGCTCAGTCGCCGGGAATAGAAATAGAAATAGGATATCAGCCACACTATATTAGCCTGTATTGTTGTAACAGGATTAAGGATGGTAAGCCAGGTGCTGATCCAAATGGAGGATATGGATTAGTAAACGCAAAGAAAAGACTGGATCTGATATATAAGGACAATTATGTTCTTAACATTGATAATGATGGCAACAGTTTTAGTATTGATCTTAAAATCTCTTTATAATGATTCTGAAAGCTATAGCCATAGATGATGAAATACTTGCTCTTCATAAGATTGAAAGGTACTGCAAACAGCTTGAAATGGTTTCCCTGATCAGAAAAATTGATAACCCTGCTGATGCTTTATATTATTTAAAGCATCATAAGATCGACCTTATTTTTCTGGATATTCATATGGATGGTATGTCGGGAATCGAACTTTTAAATCAGATGGAGAGTAAGCCTCTTGTAATAATGACAACAGCATTTTCTCAATACTCATTAAAAGCTTTTGATCTGGAAGTCATAGATTATTTATTAAAACCAATACGTTTTGAAAGGTTTGAGAAAGCAGTAAAGAAGGCTTTTGAGAGGAAATTACTTGAAGAAGCATATGAGGGACATTTTAAGGATAGTAATTCTGATGATCGTGATTATATTTTTGTAAAAAGTGGAAGAAAGACGCATAAGGTTTTAATAGACGAGATATTGTATATAGAAGGAATGAAGGATTACCTGTCAATTTCCACTTTTACCAGGAAGTATATGGTTTTGAAGGTGTTCGACGATATGTTAAAAGATCTGCCCGGAGATAAGTTTTTTAGAGTTCACAGATCTTTTATTGTGGCTTTAGACAAGGTTGATATACATGAGGCCAATAAGCTTTTTATTAATAATAGAGAGATCCCTGTTGGCGGGACCTACAAAAGGAAATTTGAGGAGGTGTTTTTAAATCATATCAGAAGCAAGGTCAAATAGGGCTGTCTGTTTCGATTTGATTAAATATATTTATTGGTTTGTTCAACCAGGCTCAGCAAACGATTATCTATGATAAATATCCGTCTTTCATTTAGATCTCTGATTAGAGGAAAATTGTATTTTTTCCTTAACCTTGCAGGCTTATCAATAGCATTCGCTATTTCATTCTTTATAATATCTTATATTTTAAGAGAATATTCAATAAACCGACATTTTACAAATTACAATAGAATTGCAAGGGTACTGACAGTAAAGAAAACTTTTGGGTGGACCGAACCGAGTGCTTCATATCCGCTACACCTGGCTCTGAAGAAAAACATTCCCGGCATAGAAGCTGCAACTCCGCTAAGAAGATTCAGATCATTTTTAATTGAGAATGATAAGGATGATTTAAGAGTCAGATCTGCATATGCAGCGAGCAGTGATTTTTTTAAAGTCTTCACCCCCGATATTATATTCGGAGATCCGACTCAATTTTTTGAAGATCCAAACTCAGTTGTAATAACAAGGAGCCTGGCAGAAAGAATATTTGGAGAACTTCCGGCCCAGGGGGCCAATCTTATTGTTAGCCTGGGATCAAATAGAATAAATATGACGGTAGGTGGACTTATCGAAGACTTTCCGGAGACTTCATCAATAAGACCGGAACTTATCGGATCTGTCGATTTACTGAAATACGAATTTCCGGAAGGATCTTTCTACGGTGACTATTCAGATGCCTGGCAGAAGGATCTCTTTAGTGAATTTATTCTTATCAGACCCGATGCTGATTTAGATGATATAGTTTCTGCAATGAGTTTATTTTCGAGTGAAATGCCGGAAGGTTACGATTATTTATTTACTCTTCAGCCTATGAAAAGGCTTCATCTGTTTTCTACTGACTATGTTAATGACGGTGGAAAGGGTGATATTAAATTTGTAATACTTTTTGGTGCTGTAGGAATACTTATTCTGATAATTGCTATAAGTAATTACATAATTCTGTCTATCGGGTCTTCAAACAGAAGAATTCCGGAGATTTCAATTAGAAAGATATTTGGTGCCAGAACTTCTGCAATCAGGTTTTATGTCTTAATGGAATCTATATCGATATGTTTACTGAGTGTGCCAGCAGCATACCTTATTACAATATTTTCATCAGAAGCTGTTGAAGAGTTGTTTAATATTGATATGCAGCTTGTGGGAGAAGAAAAATTTATACTGTTTATTCTGGTAGCGTTGCTTGTTATATTTACAGGTATATTATCTGGGGCCTATCTGGCAAGTAAACTGGGTAATACGTCTCCCTTAGAAGTGTTGGGAGTAAAAAGTGCGGGTGGCAGGGGTAGGTCTCTTTATAAAATTCTGATTACAGTGCAGATAATTATATTTGTTTCATTATTGTCATCTGCCTTTATAGTCCTCCGACAACTAAACTATTCTAAAAATATTGATCCGGGATTTAACTCGGAGAACCTTATTATTGGTGAGTTTCCTTCAGGTATAATAAGCGATTTCGAAGCTTTCAGGTATGAACTGCAAAAGAACCCGAATATTATTGATTTAAGTTTCGGAGCAGTACTGCCACCTACTCAGAGCGCAATGGTGTCGGTTATGAGACCACCTGATGGAGGACAGGAGATAAGCTTTGAAGGTGTATCTGCAGATTTTAATTTTATTAATACATCGGGGATTGAGATTATAGCAGGCAGAGGATTTGATAAAAATCTGGCGAGTGATTCCTCAGCCATGCTTATTAATGAAACCCTGGCTCTAAATCTTGGAATTGATGGAAATACATTTGATGCTTTTGAGAGGCTGCCGAATATAATTGGAATAGTTAAGGATTTCCAGATTCATTCCATCAGGGAAGATATTCCTCCCTTAACCATTCAGATATCGAAGCCCAGATATATAAGTAGTTTTATGGTGAAATACAGACCCGGGACCATGAATGAGATTATTGATTTTATTGAAGGTGTCTTTAAGGATATTCAGGCAGAAAAATTATCAATTATAAGTTATGAGGAGGCCGTATCAAACTTTTATGGAAGGGAAGCACGGCTGGGTACAATTGTAAGTGTTTTTGGCACTATAGCTCTTCTTGTGGCTATGCTGGGAGTTTTTGGTCTTTCACTATTTCTGACTAACGAGCTAAGATACGATACAGCTATATACAGGGTCTTTGGTGCTTCTTCAAAAAGGATAGTACTTCTTAACCTCTGGCGCTATCTTTTTTATATCGGACTGGGTAATATTATTTCCATCCCGCTGGTAATAATATTTATGTCAAGATGGTTGCAGCAGTTTGCCGAAAGAATAAGCATCGGTCCCTGGGTGTTTATCAGTACTTTTTTAATTTCAGCACTGGTGTTTCTTGCTACCACATTGTTTAATACTCTCAGGCTGGCCTATATTAATCCTGCACAGAACCTGCGTCAGGATTAGGCTTATGCGTGAGATAAAAATAAATTATGAGTTAATCTGTCTTATTAATTTTCTGTCGGAAAATCCTACACTATATTTGGAAGCTTAGGATTTCTTTCCGTCCTTTATAGGTCTAAGTGATAAAAAAAATCATGAAAAACAAGGCCAGGATACTGATAGTAGATGATAATCGTGAATTGCTTGCAGCACTCAGACTTTGTCTAACTCCGTATTTTGATTCTATTGAATTACTTCATGATCCAAACCGGCTTTTGAGCCTTCTGAAAGATAAGTCCTTTGATCTTGTTCTTCTGGATATGAATTTCAGTCCCGGCAAGACCACAGGCAATGAGGGGATCTACTGGCTAAGCAGAATCAGGGAAATAGATCCTTCAACAGGTGTGGTTCTGATTACTGCCTATGGTGATATTTCACTGGCTGTCAGGTCTGTGAGGGAGGGAGCTATCGACTTTATACTAAAGAGCTGGGATGAGAGCAAGATCGTTTCGACCGTCCTGTCGGCAATGAAGATTCAGGAATCGCAGGCACAGATTAAAAAATTGCAGGATAAAGGGCGTCAGCTAAAAAGTGATATAGATGACCAGAACAGGCTTTATTATGGAAACTCATCGGCCATGAAGGATGTAAAGCATATGATTGAGAAGGTTGCTGCTACCGAGGCTAATGTTATGATCCTGGGAGAGAATGGCACGGGCAAGGAGCTGGTCGCCAGAGAAATACACAGGCTGTCATCCAGATCAGATGATATTTTCGTAAAGATCGACCTTGGAGCAGTCTCAGAAAGCCTCTTTGAAAGTGAACTGTTTGGTTATAGAAAAGGTGCATTTACTGATGCAAAAGAGGATAGATCTGGACGACTGGAAGTGGCTTCGGGCGGTACTGTTTTTCTTGATGAAATAGGGAACCTGAGTCTTGATATGCAGGCAAAGCTACTTAGTGTACTACAAAACAGGGAAATAGTCAGGTTGGGTGATCATAAAACAGTACCGATAGATATCCGGATTATATCTGCAACTAACAAGGATCTGTACTCAGCTGTTGATGAAATGATTTTCAGGGAGGATCTGTTCTACAGGTTGAATACCATTATTATTAATCTCCCTGCCCTCAGGGAGAGAAAGGAGGATATACTATTTCTCGCAAATAAATTCCTTGTGGAATTAAATAAGATTTATAACAGGAATGTTGTATTATCGGATGAGGCGATCAAGTATATTACTAATTACGGGTGGCCTGGTAATGTCAGGGAACTTAAGCATATTATAGAAAAAGGTATTATACTGACCGAGAATAAGAAGATAAATGTTTCAGATCTAAGGACAGGATACTCAAGGAAGATGGTACCTGATACGAAATCATTTAAGCTGGATGACCATGAGAAAAGAATTATTGAGTCTGCTCTTGAAACCTTTAGCTGGAATATAAGCAGAGCTGCAAAAGAACTTGGAATAAACAGATCTACTCTTTATGAAAAAATAACAAGATATGAGATCTCAAAGAATTGACCTGGTTGTGCTTTTGCAGGTACTGTTACTTGCATCCACACCTGTAATATTTTCTATGACTCTGGGTAATGATGTTCTTGTTGTAACAAGGATTGGTCTTTGTGTAATCTGGTGTTTTCAGATTATTTTTCTCTATCGTTATCTCAAAAGATCAGAAAACAGGCTCAGGCAGGCAGTTCAGATTATAAGCAGTGGAGAGGAGTACCAGGAGTTGGGCAAGAGAGGTTTATCGAGCGTTCATGAAGATTTGCTCGACGAGATAAATAAAGCCATTTCTATTTTCAGTAATTTAAAAATAGAGAAGGAAGCCAATCTTCTCTTCTTCCAGGAGGTGATGGAGAATGTTCCTGCCGGAGTAATTGTTATGAACTCAAATGAAAACTTCGACTTTGTTAATAGGGCTGCGTCTCAGATTTTAGGTCTTGATAATTACCTCTGTCTCTATGATATGGAGAAGGTCAGACCTGGCTTAAGCTATTGGTTAAGAGAAATTAAGGGTGGTCATAATGTTATAGATATTAACTATTCCAGCAGATCACTCAGGCTATCTGTTTCAGTAAGAGAAATAAAGGTGCGAGGTGACAACTTAAAAATATTCTCTCTTAAAGATATAAAAAGAGAGGTAGATACAAAAGAGATGGAAACCTGGCATAATATGCTCAGAATATTATCCCATGAGGTTGTTAACTCAGTAAGCCCGATTACTTTGTCGGCAAACAGTATGAAAAGAAATCTGGCAGAGCTTAAAAAGATTATAACTGATAATATTAAGTACGAAAGGATTCTGGCAGATATTGATGACGGACTATCTGCAATAAGTGAAAGAGGAAGAGGGCTGAACGAATTTGTTGAGTCGATGCGTGAAATAACAAAAATTCCTGATCCTGTTCTTAATACAATTTCGCTGCGTAAACTTGTAAGTGAATCACTCGACATAATGCGAATGAACCTTCAGGATAATCATATAAAACTAGAAGAAGAGCTCGAAGATATTAGTCTGGATGTTGACAGGAGACTATTTAATCATGTTCTGATAAACCTTGTTAAGAACTGTATTGAATCCTATACAGACCAGGCAACTAAAGTTATCAGGATAAGAGGAAGGAAGAATGAGGACAGTGTTATTATCCAGGTTGAAGATAATGGTCCAGGTATTCCCGCAGACCTTCAAAACCAGATATTCTCACCCTTTTTTAGTACAAAGACTGATGGCTCAGGACTGGGATTAAGTTTTTCACGCAGGGTGGTGGAAATGCATGATGGTGATATTAGTTTCTGGTCAGAACCGGGCAGTACAATCTTTACCCTTACCCTGCCTGAAAAACGCAACAGGACTGAAACTACTTATTTAGGATATGACAGAATTGTATGATTTTCCAACATATATGTTGAATAAGCCGTCATAAAGTATTCTGATATAATTATATAACGTACATAAAATCAGTACATTAAATATATGGCACAAATATAGTTTACTATAAATTGATAATATTTAGCATTACAAATTTTAGTAAGCAGTTAACATGGATTTACGAGTCTTTTATATAAATTTTCTGGTATTCTTAAAAGGTAACCTTGTGTCACTTGCGGGTCTGACCGTTGGTATGATGGTAACCGTCTTTTCAATTACTTATATAGTATTTGAATCATCCTACGATACATTTCACAGGGACTCAGAAAGGATTTATCAGGTGTCAACCCAGATGGAGCGGCAGCCGGGTAATGGGGTTATTATGAGCAGCACTCATCAGCAGTTAAAGGAATATATCGATTTACACGTGCCACAGGTTGAAAAGACATGTCGTATTAAAAGTATAAATGATCCCATTTATGTTAATCAGGATAAATTCAGGGGCCAAAGAGGCCTTTATATTGACAGGGAGTTTTTTGAGGTATTTGATTTCACGATGCTGATTGGTAATGCTATGAGTATCGGGGAGCCTAATGCAATAATACTCACCAAGGATCTGGCTGAAAAACTATATGGTGATATTGACTGTCAGGGTAAGACCCTTATCATTAAGGATAATATCTACACTGTGACCGGTATCGCAAACAATCCTCCCGGTAATTCAAGTATAAAATTTGATTACCTGGTACCTATGGCAAATTTTTTTAATACTCTACCACCCTTATTTAACTTCGTAAGTGTTGAAACCTATATTAAATCTGTTCTGGAATTAAAAGATATTAATCAGATAAGTGGGCTATTGGACGAATTCTATGAGCTTTATGATGTAAAGAGTAAGGATATTTTCTCAACTAAAGTCGGAAAGCTATCCGATATTCACCAGTATTTCTATAAAACATCAAAGAACTATATACTGTTTGTAACTATTTCCCTTCTTGTTCTTATAGTGTCTGTTGTAAACTTCATGAATACGTTTGCTGCGGCTAAAGAGCTAAGAATAAGAGAAATAGGCATCAGGAAGGTCTTCGGTGCTTCCAGGGTCATTCTGATCAGGTCGATGCTGCTTCAATCGGTCATATTAACTCTTTTATCCGCTATGCTCGGGATAATATTGTCGGAGATATTTATGGATACATTCCGGACACTTTCGGGGGTTGATGTAAGCCAGTATGGACCAGGATTATGGTGGATACAGGTACTTATTTTAATAATTGCGATAATAACAGGATTGCTGGCCGGGATATTTCCATCCTTAAGGTATTCCTCTTCGGATGTAATAAGCATGATCAGGGCAAGCGCAGGTTTGCGCGGAGGATCCCTTACCATGAGAAAAATCCTGATTACGGGACAATATTTAATTTCAGCCGGGCTTCTGATCTGTCTTATAATATTCTTTTTTCAGATCAGGTATCTTGGTAAGAAAGATCCCGGCTATATTTCGGAAAACAGAATGCTGATAGAAGTCTCACCTGTTCTTGAATTTAAGTATAATACTTATATAGGGGAATTAAGAAAGATACCCGGTATTGAGTCTATTTCCGGAAACGGATCTGCCTTTGGTCAGACTGTAGGTATGGGCATCAGGAAGGATGAAAAAGGGGAGGGCCTTTCATCATTGGGATATTTTGTCGAGGATGATTTTTTTAAAACTTATGGAATAGAAGTCCTGGCAGGTAAGACATTTTCTCAGACCTCGGAAGTGGATACAGGGAAAGTGATAATTGACAAAGCTACTGCTGAAATTTTTGGATTTGATAATCCAGTTGGTAAAAAGATATACACCTCATCACTTAAAGAGCTTGAAATACTGGGTGTTGTTGAGAATTCTGATTTAATTGCCCGCAAAGGGGAGAGGTATCCATTCCTGTATACTCAGTTTTATGATATATGCGCTGAACTGATAATTCACTATCAGGGGGATGCTGCCACAATTGCCAGGGAGGTGGCAGACAGGATGCTGGAGTTTGATCCTGAATTTGAGTATAACTACAGGACGCTTGATGAGGCCAGAAAGACGCTGTACAAGTCTGAAACCAACCAGGTAAAGATTGTTTTATTTGTTGGTATTGTTGCTATTCTGCTTACACTGGTTGGTGCTTATTCAATGGCGAGCTATATGGCTGAAAGAAGAGCCAGGCAGGTCAGTATAAGAAAAGTTATGGGAGCAACAGTTACCGAGGTACTGAAAATATCTGCCATAGAAATGACAGTGATGTTAACAGTTGCCTTTGTAATAGCGTCTCCAATAGCTTACTATATAAGCAATAAGTGGCTTCAGAATTTTACCGACAGGATCTCTGTCGGGATCTTACCATTCTTAATGGCTTTATTAATCCTTTTTGTACTTATCTTTTTTACGGTATACTTTAAAGAACGAAGGTCAGCTATGGCTAACCCGGTCGATAATCTAAGACAGGAATAACATCAATATTATTAGTTTTTAAATTGAGTGCAAATTTCACGAAGACATCTTTGATTTACCGATAAGTTTTTATTGTAAAAACAAGAAATTATGACACTTCAAATTTTCTTTAGAATATTTCTCAGGAACCTGAAGGAAAGGCTAATACCCTTAATAGGGCTTTCTGTAGCAATGATGGTAGTTGTATTCTCGATAAGTTATATCATTTTTGAGCTTTCTTACGATAAGTACCATCGGAATTCTGACAGGATCTATACTGTTCAAATAAATATTAAGCATGAATCAGGGAAAGAAACTGTTTCATCATATACTTCCCATAATCTTTTTCACTACATTAATAACAGGATTCCTTTAGCTGAAGTTTCATGCAGAACTGTTTCGGTAACTGAAAACCTTAAGACAGGTAATGATATTTACAGGGATCAGAATGCACTGTATATTGATCCTGGTTTTTTTGAGATCTTTGATTTCAGGACACTTAAGGGGACAGTAGCCAGGATCAGTGAAACATCTGGAGCTATTCTCAGCGAAGGTACTTCGCAGAAGCTTTTTGGCATATCTGATCCTCTGGGTAATATAATTGAATTCCAGGGACGGATTTATGAAGTTATTGCAGTTGTATCTGATGCACCGGCAAATTCCAATATCAGTTTTGACATTCTGCTGCCTGCAGAAAATTATATGAAAGATAACGATCCTGGCAGATTCTTTCTTGCTGTTAAGACCTTTATTCTTACCACCAGAGTGCTTGATGACTACAGTCTTATTGAGGATCAAATGACTGATTTTTACAGGGATATAGGGAATGAATCAACAAGCTGCAGGATTGTTCCATTAAGTGAGCTCCATCAAAAACTCAGCAGAAGCTCTGAAAATTTCTGGGCCTTTATCCTTGTTTCTGCCCTGGTGCTATTTGTTTCGATCGTTAATTATATAAATATGTTTACTGCCTACAGTGAAAAGAAACTAAGGGAATCCGGTATTAGGAGAGCATTGGGCAGCAGGAAATCAGAGCTCCTTAGAACACTGGTAGCTGAATCTATATTGACATGTGTGCTTGCTACAGTAACAGGTATGATTCTTTCCGAGCTTGGGATGAATTATTTCCGTAATCTTGCTGATATCAACATTAATCAGTATGGTCCCGGGCTTTTCAGGATACATATTATACTGGCCGGACTTGCTGTTATAATAGGTGCTATAGCAGGGTTAATTCCATCTTTACGAATTTCTGACAGAAATATTTCACTCCTTCTTAAAGGTAATAACATTACAGGCAGGTTGGGAATCCCGGCCAGGAAGATACTGCTTACTTTCCAGTTTGCCATTTCACTCGGGATAATTATATTTCTTATTGTTGTTCTTATGCAGGTAAGATATCTTAATTATATAAGCCCGGGCTTTAATCCTGAAAACAGGCTTCTTATTCCTTTATCGCGAAGCCTGGCACTGAAGTATGAATCGTTTAGCAGTGAAATAAGTGCACTGCCGGGAGTAGAAAATGTAACTGCTAAAACAAGCCCTTTCGGATCTCAGTATGGTGCCGACATTAAACTGACAAATAAAACAGGTGATGAGTGGATAAAAGCAACTGGGTTTAGTGTACACGATGGATTCTTTGAGACTATGGGTATGGAGATGTTGGAGGGAAAAACCTTTGTTGAAATAAGTGGAAGGGACTCCAGCCTGTTTATTGTCGATGAAAATACTGCAGCCTTACTTGGTTTTGATAATGCTCTGGGCAAGTATATTATGGATGATTTTGTATGGGGAGAAATAATAGGCGTGGTAAAGGAAGCTACCCTCTTACCATTGAGGGGAGAGCCTCGTCCGGTTATATATAACCAGATAAAGGATTATTACCGGGAATTGATCATTCATTACTCAGGTGATATAAGATCTCTTACATCTTCGGTCGGAGAAGTACTGCGTAAATTTGACAGTGAATATATATTTGAATACCAAATGATGGATGAGGTCTTCAGGGGCTTTTACTCCAGGGAATTTAAGTTCTTCAGAATGATACTATGGTCGGGTATAATAGCGATAATCCTTTCACTTGCCGGTTCATACTCAATGTCTGTTTATCTGGCCGAGAGAAGAAGAAAAAGTGTTTGCATCAGAAAGATACATGGAGCATCAATCAAGGATGTTCTTCAGATGTCGGCCCGGGAACTTGTCTGGATGATTCTTTTTGCTTTTATATTTTCTTCGCCTGTATCGTACATTATTGGTATAAGATGGCTGGGTAATTACTCAGAACATATTAATATTGGATTTATTCCTTTTATACTGGCATTGTTAATTCTATCTGTTATGGTATTTATGACAGTTTATTTTAAGGAACGACAATCAGCACTAGCTAATCCGGTCGATAATCTCAGGCAGGAGTAAGTTCCCGGCATATTTGTCTATAGATATAGAAATATATCTACCGATCGAATAAGGAGATAATTTAATCTGAACTTTCAACCTATTTTCGATGGTTATCCAACATTTAGAAATACCTGTCGTCTTTTAGAAAACCAAAAAACCTATTATCTATGTTTTCTAAATATTTCCGTGATCTGTTGATGGGATTAAAAAGTTCAATAACAGCTTCACTGATAAGCATTATTGGACTGAGTGTCAGTATAGCTGTGTTTATATTTATTATGCTCTATGTAAGTACAGAACTAAGAATAAACAGGAGTTTTCCGGAATATAATAATATTTACAGAATTTCCAGTGGTGACGGTACAGGCTTTCAGGGAACTCCGGCCCGGCTTGGGGAAATACTTACTGATAATCTCCCTGAAGTTATTTCTTTTACCAGGGTTGATCCCGGTGGTACCAACCATGTTTTGAAGATCGATAATGTTCCAATGCGAACAGGTAAACTAATATACGCTGACTCAAGCTTTTTTCGACTTTTTGCATTACCTTTTAAATACGGAGATCCCCTTACCTGCCTTAGTGATAAATATGATGTAGTTATAACAGAGAGCCTATCCGACAGGCTGTTTGGCAAAGCTTCGCCAGTTGGTAAAGTTGTAAAGCTGGATGGCAAATTCGATGTCCGAATAACAGGTGTAATATATGATCCAGGGCAATCGACAAATATTGACGGAGACCTGTTTATCTCTTTTCACTCTATGCCAGAGATAAAAAACTGGCCTGATCTGTATGACTGTTATACATGCTATAATTACCAGACCTATCTGCTTCTGGCCGGGAATGCAGACCCGGATATAAGTACACAAAAGATTAATGATGCCCTGGTATCTTATGGTAAGATGAATTCTATTCCGAGTCTTATTGACCACGAGTATTCTCTTACAGATATGCATGATGTTTACTTCGGACCGGAAGAGAGACCCGATTTTCGGAAAGGTAATTCACAGCAGTTGAGTATGCTTTCTCTGACAGCTTTGCTAATACTAATTATAGCGATTATAAATTATGTAAACCTGTCTACAGCGCAGGCAAGCTCAAGGCTCAGGCAGCTGGCTATCAGGAAGGTTATGGGTGCATCCAGAAAAATGCTTATTTCCAGCATTATAGGAGAAGCCATAATTATTTCCATGCTGTCTTTACTTGCAGGGCTGCTGATAATGAAACTGGCCAGCCCGCTTTTTGTTAGAATTATGAATATAGATTTTAATATAGCTCTTTATAGCGATCCAATTATTTTTCTGATATTTATTTTGGCAGGAGCAATAATAGGATTTCTGGCGGGACTATATCCTGCCCTGTCTGTTACAGGCTTCAGTACCGCAAACTCTCTTAGTGCAAATATTAATGATTCTTTATCAGGAGGAAGGGTCAGAAAGGTGCTTACGGCATTACAGGTTTTTGTGTCAATAGTTTTAATAGGAAGTACAATAATAATTTATAAGCAGCTTTCTTACATTAATAATTACGACCTGGGCTTTGATAAGGAAGTACTTGTTTATTTACCTCTGAATGATGAGATTCTTAATCGAAAACAGGCTTTCAGGGAAGAACTGCTTGCGCATAATGGTATTGATAATGTATCATATTCATACTCCAGTTACCGAACGAGTAATGAAAGGTGGACCTTTGAATTTAATGATAATGAGGCTGCCCTGCATATAGAAAATGTGGATGAATATTATCTTAATACATTGGGGCTTGAACTTTTTAGTGGCAGAGACTTCAGGGGAAGGCAGGATAGTCTGACAATTATTGTTAACCAGGAGGCATGTAAACAATATTTTGGAGATAATCCTGAAGGAACAATTATTGAAAGCCTCGGGGGTATGGAAATAATAGGTGTGGTCAGGGATTTCAGGTTTCTGACCTTCGACAGGGAGGTTGAACCCATAGGTCTTAAGTACAGACCAGATAGGGTAAGCCTTTGCAATATCAGGCTGTCAGGGGGCGAATTTACTCCAGCCCTGGAGCATATGGAAAAAACATGGAACGATTTCTGCCTGAATTATCCCTTTGAATGTCATTTTGTTGATAAGCTTTATGAGGACAGATACATTAAATACAGGAGCGCAGGACGACTATTAGTATTGCTTTCGCTTATTACAGTTGTTATTGCAGGTCTTGGTATATTCGGACTGGCTTCTTATACTGTTTCAAAACGTTCAAAGGAAGTAGGTATAAGGAAGACAAACGGAGCCTCTATACCTGAAATAATAATGGTTCTTACAGGCGATATTAACAGGATTGTTCTATGGTGTATTATCCCGGCGAGCCTGCTGATTTACTTTATTATGAGCCGCTGGCTTAACGGCTTTGCCTATCATATTTCTTTACCTTTTTTTGTTTTCCCTTTGTCTGTATTCTCAGTTTGGAGTATTGCTCTGATTTCAACTATTGGCAAGACAATCGTATTAGCCAGGATAAATCCTGTTGATGTCCTCCGAAGAGATTAAAATTAATTCTATTTTTAGTGATTCTATATTTTCTGTTTAATTATGAAAGAACTACTTATTTCTCTGACGTTTATTATTACTTTTTCCTCATGTGCTGAGAGGAATGTTATTCCTGAAGATATAATTGATGATCTTCCCGGATCATACGAGAAGGTTCCTTTCAGGTATTACTCGGGTCGCGTATTGTTTGATGTTACTATATCAGACAGTATAAAAGCTAGTCTGCTGTTTGATACAGGTGGAGACAATTTTTACCTGGATAGCCTGTTCTTCGCAAACAGCTCGCTGAGATTCAAAAATATCGCGACAGCAAGAATAGGTGGTAATGGAGAAGGTCTTCAGCGTGCTGATATTATTATGGATACTGCAGAGTTTATATTGGGAAGTAAAAGCTACTCAGACAGCCGTGTTCCAGTAATAAATGTTAAACCTATAACCGGACGCTTTGTTGATGGTATTATAGGAACCGAGTTTTTCAGGGACAGGGCAATAGGCTTTAATTTTATTGAAGAGTATGCCGCGATATATGATTCACTAAATTATTCAGACTTCGAGGGATATATAAAACTGGACTTTGATTTTGTAAATAATAGGATACTTGTTCCGGCCAGGGTATTTGTTAATGAACTGGCAACAATAGATGGTAGTTTTATGATTGATATGGGAGGCTCAGGAACAGTTTCGATTATCAGGAAAATTGCGGAAGATAACAAGCTGAGTGAGATTATCAAAGATAAGGTTCAGGTAGATATATTAAATGGCGGTCTGGGTGGCAGAAGTTCCAGGTATGCTTTCGTATGTGATTCCATAGGCTTTGCCGGTTTTACCATTGATGCAGTGCCAATGTATTACTCAGTTGATAATACGGGATCTCTTTCAGATCGAAATTATACAGGAATGATCTACAATGATATTCTCGACAGGTTTAATTTAATTATTGATTTTAAAGGTGAAGCTCTTTATCTGAAACCAAACAGAACTTTTGAAGAGAAATATTATCCCCGAAGACTTGGTTTTAAATGGGTCGACCGAACGGATATTACTGATGGATGGGTAGTAAATAGCATATATATTGGTTCCGGGGCAGATATTGCCGGGCTAAAGCAGGGTGATGTTATTCTTAAAATTAACGGCACTTTGGTAGGGGAGGTAAGCCTTGAGAAAATGAAAAGTATCGAGAGAACAGAAAATAGTATTAATATTAAAGTTGATAGGTCCGGGCAGATTCTTGAATTTTCCTTTAGACTTCTTTAAATGAAAGCATTCGTTTTGGAATCAAGTAATACAATCGCTGCTTATCGATTTTCAGTTAAACACGATTGTAAAAACAGTCTCAGATCCTGGTTTCGATCTTACTCTTATGCTACCATTATGCATTGCGATTATCTGTTTCGTAAGGCTTAGTCCTATACCGGATCCATTTTCGCGGGTCGTATAAAAAGGAATAAATATTTTATCCATGATTTCAGGACAAATACCCTTCCCTGAATCTCTGACTTCTATAAGCGTTTTACCTCTTTCATTCCTTGCTCCTATAATCTCTATCCTTTTTATTTTTGTGTCGGCAATTGCGTAAATAGAATTCTGAATAAGATTAATCAGTACCTGGCTGATGAGATCACGATCAATACGACATTTAAGATTTTCCGGTTTGCAATTAACAGAGAGTGTCACTCCGTCTGAGTATTTTTTGCCTGTAAAAAGAGACTTTACCTCATTAAGTAAATCCTTAATTATTGTATCCTCAAATACAGGTTCCGGGATTTTTGTTAATTTTTGATATGAATCCACAAATTTCATCAAGCCGTTACTTCTCCTGTCTATAGCATCAAATCCTTCTATAAGCTCATCCATGTCATTTTTAGAAACAGACTTTGCCATTCTGAGCCTCTTACCAAGTGTGCCTGATAAGGATTTAATAGGAGAAACAGAGTTCATGATCTCATGAGTAAGAACATTTATAAGTTTCTGCCATACAATTAGTTCTTCATCCTCAATCACTCCATGAATATTCTGAACAGTAATAAGACTCATATTGGCGTTTCCTTTCCTTAATAAGCTTTTTCTTGTTGCGAGACTTACTAACTCTCCCTTAATTACAGATCGGAATAATTTATTACTACCTGCTTCAAGCTGTCTGCAGAAAGAAGAAAAGCCTGAAGCATACTTATCAACAGAATCAAATTTACCGATTGTATCAATGCCAAATATTTCACGGGCAGTCCGGTTGATTAAGTCTATATTCCCATCTTCATCAAATACAAACATTCCGGTACCTGATACATCAGCAAGGGATCTGAAATATTGGTAATCTTCCTCTTTTGATACTTTAACTCCCTGGATAATATCAATAATTTCATTATAAGTAATATTAAGTTGCTTATATGATTCACTATCATCCTTTTCCACTGCCCTTGAAGAATCCATATTTCTTATTGATTGAAGAAAGCTGTTTAAGCTTTTATTTGTTCTGTTAACATAACTTATAAGCAAAATAATCATACTGACCCACAATATGCCTGTTGAGAATTTTGCAACCAGCAGGTAGTCCTGCCCCAGGGCCCATAAAAAAAGAATACCTGTGAGGGAAATTAATATTACCAGTATAATGATCCTTGCTGTAAACCTGTTATATTCCATATTTCTTTATCTTGTTGTAAAGAGTTTTCCTGCTAATTCCCAGCTCTTTGGATGCCTTAGAATAATTATATGATGTTGTGGCAAGTGCCTGTTTTATGATCTTTATTTCATGATTTTTCAGATCCAGCATCAGGGATTCGTTTTCCGGCGAATAAAGTCCACTATCAATTAGCAGATCTTCACTTTCAATATAATTGCTTTCGCTTAATATTACAGCTCTTTCAATAAGGTGTTCCAGTTCCCTTATATTACCGGGGAATCTGTATCCTGTGAGTCTTTTTATAGCCGACTTGCTTATAATAATGCCTTCTTTTTTATATTTTTTTGCAAATTTATTAATAAAATGAGTTGCAAGGATGCTTATATCCTCGGGTCGCTCACGAAGGGGTGGAATAGTAATATTTATAGTATTTATCCTGAAGAACAGATCCTCCCTGAACCTGTTTTCATAAATAAGATCTTCAGGGTTTATATTGGTCGCACTTATTAATCTTACGTCAGAATGAATCTGGCTACCTGATCCAACCTTATTAAAATAACCTGTTTGTAATACCGTAAGAAGTTTCGATTGCAGGGGATATGGAATATTCGCAATCTCATCCATAAAAAGTGTTCCGCCCGCAGCAAGTTCGAACCTGCCTGCTTTA
This sequence comes from uncultured Rikenellaceae bacterium, assembly GCA_964634565.1. Classification (GTDB taxonomy): domain Bacteria; phylum Bacteroidota; class Bacteroidia; order Bacteroidales; family VadinHA17; genus JAUVKT01. The sequence continues at coordinate 61,243 of CAZWLP010000004.1, forward strand.
TCTTCCCGGGCATCAGTAAAGGCACCCTTTTTATGTCCAAACATTTCGCTTTCAAAAAGTGTATCGGCTATTGAACCCATGTCAATGGAAACAAATATCTTATCTGATCTTTCGGATAGCATATGTATGTACCTGGCTAAAAGACCCTTTCCTGTTCCGCTTTCTCCCAGGATAAGCACAGATGCATCTGTCCGGGCTACCTTTTCAGCCATCTGGAGCGCATTCTTCATCAGGGCTGAGTTATATATGATTTCAGGCATATAATTTTGCCCGCTAATTATTTGTTTCTGTTTAGATTTTAGTAATCCAAGTTCCTGTCTTGATTTCCTTAGTTTTATTGCAGAATTTACAGTAGCAAGAAGCTTTTCATCGTTCCATGGCTTTTGAATAAAATCCACCGCCCCCTCCTTTAATGATTTTACTGCAAGGTTTATATCACCATAGGCGGTAAGGAAGACAACGACATTTTCCTTGTCTTTCTTAAGTATCTCACGTAACCAGAATAAACCCTCATTACCCGTATTTATTCCAAGTGAGAAATTCATATCCAGCAGAATCAGATCATAAGCCACTTTATCAATCTCACCGGGGATAAGGTTTGGGTTTGAGATTGTTTTAATAAATGAATAGTGTTCCGACAGTAAAATCTTAAGTGCTATTAATATTTCACGGTTGTCATCTGCTATCAGAATATTAGCATCTTTCTGTCTCATTTTAATAATTTGTATGAATATACATATTGTGTAATAATTACACAAGTACTTGTGTAAAATATATACAAAAAAATATAATCTGTAATTATATAGCCTTAATATTCAAGGTAATAGATTCTGGCATTAATAATGTTTCAGGATCAATAAAATATTTTAAAAAAATTCTATATTTATATATTATTCGATATGAGAAACTTAAATCTTATTATAATTTTCAGGAATTTTTCAAAGCAAAAATTCTATAATCTGATTAATATCGCTGGCCTGGCAATTGGTATGGCAGGAGCTTTAATCTTATTGCTCTATGTCACAAATGAGCTTAGTTACGATAAAGTTCACAAGAATATAGACCGGATATACCGGGTAAATACTGAAATAGATGCTCATGATATGAAATGGGCATCTTCTCCATTCGTTTTGGGGACTAATCTAAATAATGATCTTTCTGATGATATTATGATTGGCAGAGTATTTCGGCTGCCACAGACTAATGTTAAATTTCAGAATGAATTATTTCCTGTTGAAGATATATATTGTGCTGATAGTGAGATATTCAAAATATTTACTCTGAACATTCTTTCAGGAAGGACTGAAGGACTGCTGACAGAGCCTGATGAAGTTGTAATCAGTAAATCTCTGGCCCGGAAATATTTTGGAAAGGAATACCCGGTCGGAAAAAGTCTGGTGCTCGAAAACAATGGTGATGAGTACATCTTCAGAATAGGTGCAATTATAGAAGATCTTCCACAAAACACCTCTTTTCGCCCTGAAATAATAGTCTCACCTGACTTTGGGCTGGATCAACTTGATAAGGTAATATATACATCCAGCACGGAGCCTTTTGGCAGAGAATATTTCAGAACATCATGGTATATGTATTTGTTTTTCGATAATTATATATTATTACCTGATAAATATAATCTCTCATTAATTGAAACACAGCTGGAAGCTTATGCAGATAAAAACTTTGATAAAAGCCTGGGACTGAAATTTGCCTTACAGAGATATTCTGATATTTATATGAATTCGTCAGATCTGGCCGGAGAATATGATACGGGTGATAAACGCAGTGTGCTGATATATTTTCTGGTTTCGATTCTGCTACTTTGTACGGCATTATTCAATTACATATTGATTTCCAGTTCTTTAATTCAAAAAAGGTACAGGGAGATAAGCTTAAAAAGGATGATGGGTGCAGGCAGGAATAGTATTATTGCTGATATTTTTTGTGAAACAATGTTATACTCGCTTGTTTCTATGCTTCTGGGGCTTACCTTAACTGAGCTTGCCTTGCCTTTGATGTCTGAGATTCTATTCGGCAAGGATATAGCAATTAATTATTTACAGAATTATCAATTCACTATTGTTATCATAGTTATATTTCTGCTTGCCGGGGGCTTGTCAGGATTCTTTCTGACATACAGGGTCTTTAGATATACTCCGCTTGATATCCTTTTTTACAGATCATCAGCAAAGGGTGTCAGGTCAGGAAGTACAAAGATAATAAGCACATTGCAGTTGATTGTTTCCATTGTTTTTATGGTATGTGCGATGGGTATCTGGTCACAGATCAAATATTTCGGCGAGGCGGATATGGGTTTCTCAATGGATAATCTTATTAAGATTGATTTCAGGGATAATGATGCAAAAGCGAGGTATGAGACTATTAAGAACAGGCTGCTTGATAACCCATCAGTATTATCGGTGTCAGGATCGATGTGGGCTCCTCCGACAAAGAGTACTATGAATATGAATCTGAAGAGATTTGATGATCCAACAATAAAGGTAAATGTTCAGGGACTTATGGTTGATTATGATTTTGCCGGTACCATGGGATTGCGACTGGTCAGTGGAAGGGATATAAGACAAAGTGATGATGTGGAAGAGGGAACGGTCCTGATAAACTCAAAAGCCATTGATGCTCTTGGCATAAGTGGCTCGCCCGTTGGTCAGACCACTTCATTCGGAACAATAGTAGGAGTTGTTGAAGATTTCCATATACATTCTTTTCATAAGGTAGTACCCCCGATGGTAATTCAATATGTTCCCGTGGGTTCAAGAACTATGTTATTGAAAGTAGAACAAGGTTCCGGGCCACAGGTTAATAAATTTATAAGGGAGGTATGGGATGAATTCTCATTTGAAAAAGAGGTAAATGTTACATATTTAAAAGATTCACTTGCAGACCTGTATGCTGAAGATCTAAGATTTGGAAGGATAATAACGATATTCAGTTTTCTTACTGCTGTTATAGCTCTGCTTGGCATCCTTGGTATGTCAAGATTAACAGCAGAGAGAAAAACCCGGGAGATTGGTATCAGAAAAGCCATGGGTGCTGATTCTACCGGTCTGGTTAATTCCGGATTACTAACCTACTTAAAAATGATTCTTTTATCTGCTGGCCTGGCTTATCCTGCAGGTTTAATTCTTCTAAGAAGATGGCTTCAGAACTTTGAGTTTCATCGCAATATAGATCCAGTTATATTTATTTTTACATTACTGATTTTATTTATTGTTGTTTTTATTACGGTCGTTTCACAAATATTACGCTCAGCCAATATTAACCCTGTTGAATCATTAAGGCATGAGTAGATAAGGTCCTGTGAAGCCGATTTTAATATATTAAAGTATTAGATAATATTCGATGGAAATTAATCTGGTTTTCACTTTTAAAGATTATATATGATAGCCTTAAAGAGCATTATAATAATATATTTATTCTTTAACACACAAAAATTTTACTCTTTCTGAATCAGGCACACAGAAAAATTAGTTTTTTATTCCTTTGCCTTTACATATTTATCCATTTTCAGGGTTTTTGCCAGATCTGATTACCTGCCATTACCCTTGAACATATATTCTTTTTTTGCTAACTGTTGTACTTTCCTGAATTAAATCCTGCCATTCAGGTAAGTGTTAATTGGATTAGAATCCCCATTTGTTTATTCCTGGTACGAGTTTGTTGAGAAGAATCCCTTGTTTGTATAGTATTTAAGTAAATGATATACAGTTAGATAACAATAGGATATTTTTGACATGTTATACTAAATCTAAATTAAATAATATGAAACAAAAACTATTTGTAATGGCTTTTCTGAGCATTCTATCCATAATGGTAAGTGCTCAGAATGTTCAGATCAGCGGAACTGTAAGCAGTTCGGAGGACGGTTTGGGCATGCCAGGAGTAACTGTTGAAGTTAAAGGGACAACCATTGGCCAGGTAAGCGATAGAGATGGCCGATATGAAATAAGTGTTCCTTCTAACGCAGAGATATTGATATTCAGATTTGTTGGTTACCTGTCGCAGGAAATACCTATAGACGGACGCTCAACCATTGATGTTATTCTTGAACCTGATGTTTATAATGTTGATGAGGTTGTTGTAATAGGATACGGAACTCAGAGAAAAAGAGAGGTGACGGGATCAATTGCTCAGGTTCGGGGTGAGGAGATTGCTCACAGAGCAACTCCGAGTTTTGATGTTCAACTGGCGGGGTCAGCTGCAGGAGTGCAGGTTACAACTCAGAATGGAGTTCTTGGAGAACGTCCTCGTTTCAGGATCAGAGGAATAGGCTCCATAACATCTGGAACCTATCCTTTAGTTGTAGTTGATGGTATACCTATTTTTACCGGAAATGGTGATGGATATGCCGATGCTAATACTTTGGGTGATATTAACCCTGCTGATATTGAATCTCTCGAGATTCTTAAGGATGGTTCGGCAACAGCTATTTATGGATCAAGGGCCGCCAATGGAGTTGTTCTTATTACAACAAAAAAAGGAAGAAAGGGCAAAGCAAAGATTGAATATAATACTTATATGGGTGTTGCTTCGCCTGTCAGATTATTCGATCTTCTTCATACTGATGATTTTATCATTATAAATAATGAGAAGAGAGCTAATTCAGGCATGAGCGATATTGCTTTTGGAACTGATTATGATACAGATTGGCAGGGGGCAGTACTCAGGAGCAATGCATTCCAGCAGGATCATAATCTTTCGGTATCAGGTGCTGATGATGAAACCAGCTATTACTTATCACTTGGCTATACAAGCCAGGAAGGTGTTACCCTGCCAAATGATATGTCAAGGTTTACAGCCAGAACAAATATTGAAAGAAAGGCAAATGAATGGCTTACCCTGGGAGCTAATATTGGTGTTACCCAGACTCAGTATAATGGTCTCAACACCGGTACAAACTCACTTTCTGGTAATATATTCTCTGCCATAAGGCAGCTTCCCAATACTCCTATTTATGATGAGAATGATCCTTCTGGTTATAATTTTGATGATACGAATCCCAATCTTGTAGGGAGATGGGATAATGCATCAACCATAGGGGATAATATTCCTAATATTGTATATGTGCTTAATAATAATGTATACAGGACTAAAAATTTAAGGACACTTGGAAATGCCTTTGCACTGGTTGATTTTTTACCTTATCTTAATTATAAGCTTCAGTTATCGGTTGATAATTCCATTACAGAAGGTTTACTTTACTGGAACCCTAATCATGGCGATGGCTTTTCAACCAATGGCAGACTTCACAATAATCATTCTAATTCTACCAGGTGGAACGTTCAGCATATTATTTCATTTAATAAGACTTTCGGGAGCGATCATAATGTTGCTGCTGTTCTTGTTAATGAATATCAATATCAGAAGCGAAATGGTTTTTGGGCTTCAGGAACAGACCTGTCTAATGAATTCTTTAATCAAAACCTGATAGATGATTCATATACAAACCATAATTCAGGAGGTTATTTAAATGAAAATGGTTTTATATCATATGCAGCTAGGCTAAATTATAACTTCAGAGATAAATACTTTATACAGGCATCTTTAAGAAGAGATGCAATCTCTGCATTACCCGAAGCCAACAGGTATGGCTTATTCCCCGGAGTATCTATGGGATGGAATATTTCTGAGGAGTCATTTATGGATTTTTTATCTGTTCTCTCAGACTTTAAGATCAGAGGATCATATGCCCAGGTTGGTAATGTTTCCATTGGAGATTATCCTTATCTGGGTCTATATGAATCAGCTCCTTATGGCCCATATAACGGACTTGCATTTTCTCAGGCAGGTAATGATCAACTTTTGTGGGAGACCTCAAAAAAGATTAATGTTGGTTTTGATGCTTCATTTATGGAAGGAAGATACAGGTTTACCTTTGATTATTACGTAAATGATCAGGACGGACTTATTCTTGCTGCTCCGACGCCTGCTTCAATGGGAATACCAGGTAATTCAATAACTCAGAATATTGGCAGAATCAAAAACTGGGGATATGAATTTTCAGGTGATGCTGTAGTGATTTCCAAAAGAGATTTAAAAGTTTCAGTAAATGCTAATTTAACTCTTGCTCAAAATGAAGTTTTGTCTCTTGTAAGCGGACAGGATATACTTGATGAATATGTTGTAACCAGAGAAGGAGAATCAATGAGATCCCTGTATGGATATGATTACTGGGGATCTAATCCGGCAAATGGCAATCCGGTCTATATAATGGCAGATGGAAGATATGTACAGATAGATATTGATACCTGGAATGAATTATCATTTGATCCTGCTGACCCTTCAGCTCCCGGAAGTCCGGATGTTATATCCAGTTCAGACCGCCAGATTCTGGGCGTATCTATACCAACCTATTTTGGTGCTGTTAACCTAAAAGCAGAATATAAGGGTTTTGATTTCGGAACATTGCTGAGATTCAGTGGAGGCAATCATATAATGAATGTGACCAGAAGCCAGTTGAACGGACAAAACTTTGTTAATAACAGCACTGAGATACTTGGTCGCTGGCAAAGTGTTGATGAGCCGGGTGATGGATGGACTCCTCGTCTTTCTTTCCAGGCAGATCCGATTACAAATCTTACAGGGTATACTAATGGAAGATTTCTTGAAAAAGCAGACTTCCTGAAGATCCAGAATATTACCCTGGGTTATACGCTTCCTAAGAGTTTAGTAAGCAGAATAGGAGTAAATGGCCTCAGGGTATATGTACAGGCCCAGGACTTCTTTATGTTTACCAAGTATACAGGAATTGATCCTGAGATGGAAAATGCCGGAGTAGATAACAATGGAACTCCAAGACAACGGGTTTTCACTTTTGGTTTAAGCCTGAGTTTATAAATACAAAAATATTTTACAATGAAGAATGCACAACTTTATAAAAGCATATTATCTAGGTTAATGCTTATATCTATTATGTCTCTTGGACTTTTTATGATGTCCTGTGAAGATATAATAGATCTTAAACCTTATGAATCTGTTTCAGAGGCAACAGCTTTTGATTCTCCCTCCTTATGTGAATTAAGTGTTATGGGAATGTATAATGCTGCACAGGTGGGTTACTATTCGGGTTCACCCCAGCGTGGATATCCTTTTGGAGCTGCAGTAATAGAACAGAATGATTGTCGTGGAGAAGAAGCTGTTAACGCCCAGACATTTTACAGGTACACCTATCTTGGTACCTATACTCCTACAACGGCTAATAATGTAGGTTACTGGATTAGTATTTACAGGCTTATAAACAGAATAAATATAGTAATTGAAGGTGTGAGAACAGCTGCTGATAATGGAATAATTTCCGCTGAACTGGCTGCTGAGTACGAAGGTGAAGCAAGACTTCTCAGGGGCATGTCTTACCAGGAATTATTATTCCATTTCGCTTATCCATATTCTCACACTGCTGATGCATCACATCCAGGGGTACCAATTCATACAACCGCATATACTTCAGGTTCTCAGGTGGATGATGTCCTTTCAAAGGGACGTAGCTCTGTAGCTGATGTATATGATCTAATACTGGAGGACTATGATTATGCGGAAGATAATCTTCCTTCTTCTGCAGAAAGATCTGGTAATTGGATGATTACACGTGGTACCAGTGAAGCAGCTATTGCCCTTAAAACCCGTACTTATCTGCATATGTATGATATGGATAATGTTATATTAGAGGGTCAAAAGCTGGTTACTTCAGCTATATACTCGCTTACTGCAGAGCCAGACGGGCCATTCGGACTTTCAGGCTATGCTAATACCGAATCTATCTATTCAATGGAAAATGATGTCAATAGTAACCCGGGTGTAAATGCTGCTCTTGCATCTCAATATAATAGGAGATTACTTGTGCTGATCAGTCCAATAGTCTGGCGTAATAAATTCTGGCTGCCAGACGATAAAAGAAGAGAAGAAGGTGTTATGGTATTTACTGTGGAAGGAATAAAGTTTACAAATAAGTATACAGAGACAGTTAATATGGATGATCCCTGTCCGCTTATCAGATATGCTGAAGTTCTTCTGAATATGGCAGAAGCATATGCCAGGAAAAATGATGTAATAAATGCACGCGACTATCTTAACCAGGTAAGAGACCGCTCTCTTGCAGATCCGGCAACTCAATCCTATCAGGCTACTGATTTCGCCGATAACATAGAATTACTTGAGGCAATCCTGGGTGAAAGGAGTATCGAATTTGTAATGGAGGGCAGACGCTGGCCGGATATTCACCGTCTGCAGCATTGTCCATATTTTCCTATTGATGGGATACCTGCAAAGGTAGCCAATGCCTATCCAGACGGATCTTTGTATACTCTGGGAACGGAGTATGATGGTCCACTGGAGGTTCCATCCTATCCTTACACTGATAAACGCTTCCTGTGGCCTATTCCACAGGTCGAGATAGATGCAAATCCTATACTTGGAGATCAACAAAATCCAGGCTGGTAGTATGTAGATAAATATTAGAATAAAGATTAGGTTATTAGGCACAGGGCTCTCTTTTAGAGGGCCCTGTCTTTGTTTATATACTTATTAATCTGCTATCGTATTTGATTTTTTAATATGTATATGGCTGTAATGATTTTATTGATTGAATTGTTCCCTTTGTTGATTTTTTATGGATACGAATTATGATTTGAATAGTTTTATACTAGCGGCAGCCATGAAAATTCGCTAAGCTGTTTTTTGTAACTTATAAGTTTAAAGAGTCTTATTGTAAAATTGAGAAGTAAATATTCAATATTATTATCAGGAAAGAATGAGTTACATAAGACAGGTTTTTGTAATTAACAAATATTGTTAGATTTAACAAAATGGAATGATACAAAACAGAAGAGATGATATTGTTAAGAGTCTGGAGCTGGATAATCCTCATTTAAGAATTAGTCCTTCAGGATCGAATTGCTATTTTTTCGTCAGAACCTGCCATAAATATGAAGTGGTTAGAAAGAGTGATATTTTATATGTTAAAGGATTAAAGGAGTATCTCCAGATTGTTACCAAGACAGGCAAGATTGTTACTTTAATGAGTTTTGGAAAGCTTCAATCCCAACTGCAAGATCATCGTTTTCTTAGGGTTCATAGATCTTACCTGGTTAATATTAGTATGGTTACATCTATATCAAATACTTGTTTAACCATAGAAAAGAACAGGATTCCTATTGGCAGTAGTTATAGGGAAGGACTGATGAGCTATCTCAGCAAGCTCAATCTTATAGTTTAGTCTGATTATGCTGTTTATTTGTCCAGAAAACCAGCTGCTTATCGAAAATCAGGATATTTATTTGCATATTTCTTGAAGAATTTCATTATTTGATTCTGTTCAATCCAGAATATTGTATTATGAGTAAAGTCAGAATTGAGAAAAGAAAACTTTTTGTTCATGAATATCAGTATCTGAGACAAACTACTGATTGGTTTCAGCTTGAAGATGACGTGGTTGAGAAAGCATTGCAGAATGACTTATACTCCGTATGTGTATTTGACGGAGATAAGATTATTGGCATGGGCCGGATAGTAGGTGATGGTGCTATTTATTTCTATATACAGGATATTATTGTTATTCCAGAATATAAAGGCAAAGGAGTAGGAAAGATAATAATGAATTCAATCGAAAATTACCTGACAAATATGAGCAATAAAAACTCCTTCGTTGGCCTTATGGCCGCAGAAGGAGTAGCAGGATTTTATTATCAGTTCGGTTATAAGGAACGTCCTGCAGACAAGCCCGGAATGTCAAAAATGATCAGTTAGCTATCCAGACTTTGAAAAGCCTTTCCTGTAAGGGAGACATCTTATCCTTTATACCTATTTTGTATTTAAAGACCTCAGGTTTAAATTCTTCTGGCCTTAACTCAAGTTTTATCCATTTACCATTCCTGTAAACAGGTATTTCAGCAGATTCTCCTTCTTTAATAAATTCACCTTTATTATTAATAAATGGTTTCAGGCAATTATATCCAAAATCTGACGACAATATCTTATCGCCCGGCTTGAATGGTGATTTCGAGTCTGCCTTATTTATTGTATAAAATCCAAAGAATTCAATTACATCTTCAACACCAAACCCTTTAGCAAGTATCGATTCAGGAACCAGGGTTTTTTCTTCTTCAACAAAATCTATCCCAATTGTATTAAACGGAGTTTTATAATCCAGGGGTTCTGAACCTCTGATATAACTATCAAAGAAAATCATTAAGTCCGGGTGCACCATTTCCACAAGCTCATTAATAAATGAGTCTTCTTTAAAGGGATTCTCCTTTCCATATTTCCTGGTTAATTTGAATATCAGTTCAGAAAGATTTAATTTTCCTTCTGTAAGCCTTATTATTTCCAGGTCCAGGATCATTGCAAGTATTGCTCCTCTGTTATAAACCTGTATAAACTGACTTTTATATGGTTCTTCAAATATCTTCTCGCTCATTTCTGTAAAGACCATATCATCAGGATATTGGTTACTGATTAAGATTTTCATTCTTAGATCATAATTGAGATAGCTGCCGGGATCAATAAGTTTGCCCTTTAGTAGCACCATATCCGACAGATACTCTGTAACTCCCTCATACAGCCAGAGGTGTTTCGACATATTTGGTTCTGAATAATTAAAATTAGCCCTTACATCACTTCGTAAATTAAGCGGCGTATAAATATGCAGAAACTCATGTACCGCACTTGAGGTTAATAGGTGATCAGTTAGTTTGTTTTTCCCAACGTAAACTAAATTGTGGAAAGATGAATTGCTATGCTCAAGCGCACCCAGCATAGGAATACCATGCTTATTTATAATTCTTCGACTGATAGCCTCACCAGTAATAATACTATCATAAAACAGGTCGGCTTCTTCACTGTAATCTCTCAGATAATAAATAAATACATAATTATCCACAGGCAGGCTGCCTCCTGTAAATTCGGCAACAGCTTCCATTTCCGGCTTAATCAGATCAGCAATATAGGGTGCTGATTTTTCTCCGGACTGGTTATAACATGCTACTGTAATCCTGCTGTTACCAACGAATAAATCTGCAGTATCGGGAGCAGCAAATAGGATCGGACAATCAACTAGCTGATGGTAATTATCGGCTTCATAAGCTTGTTGGCTATCGCTGCGGGCAGTGCATTTCATTGCAGTGCTTCCATATAGATTTAAAGGTTTTGAAAAATTGATTTGTACCGGCATATTTTCCATCCCTTTTATATAGCCAAATACTCCTCCCGGGTTTACGACAAATACTTTGTTTTCTACAAAATTGGTTTCCGACCATCCCATAACTTTCTCGTCCTGATCACTATCCTTTGTGTCGTTAACCAGGTAAGTAATAATATGCAGGTCTTCGGAATCATTGATCTGGAAATCATTTATCCCCTTTTTTATAACCTCAAGCTCTGATCCATAAGAGTTATATGCTTTCAGACTATCTATAAATCTGCCGTAATTCACCCAGAAATGGTGACCCGGTATTATTGCAGGAAAACAAAATAGTGTAACATCACTATGCGGCCCCGGACAGATTAGTTCAACTTTTATTCTGTCATCTGTCAGATTGATGAGGTCTACTGAATATTCAAGTTGCTGTCCTTTTAGTGATATATTAGACATTACTATTAATAGAAGGACGTTAAATAATAAAGTTCTCATAATATTTTTTTATGGTGTTTTGCAAAGGTCTGATGTCTGTTTCTTTTTCAGAACATATTATGACAAACTATACGCTAATTTTGATTATCTCCTTTTATATGTGATAAGAGACGTTTATCATTTAAATAGCTGGATTTACAGACTATTAATTATTTTTGTGTTATGGACAGGCTGATCGAGTTCATTATTAGGATGATAAGAAATCGTGCATTTCAGCATATTTTTTTCTGGGTGGTTTCTTACCTGGTGTTCTTTGCTATTGTCAGATTTCGAAGTCCTATTGATTTTACGGCAAAGTTTGTAACAGGGGTTGTCGTTCCACTTATTATACCTGTCTATCTGCATTTTTTGATTCTTCGAAATTTGTTTGAAACTCAAAAATATTTTATTTATTCAGTTCTTCTTATTTTGATAGTTGTTGGCTCGGAGCTACTTGCCCAACAATTTATAAGCTTTTTATTCCAGGATGATTTCCAGACCTTCCTGAGTCTTCCGGCAATTATTACTTTTATTGTTGTAACAACCAGTATCAGGTCTCTGAAAAGATCATATCTGGAACAGATCAGAATGAAAGAAATCGAACAAAAAAGAGTCGAGACGGAGTTAAAACTTTTAAGATCTCAGATCAATCCGCACTTCTTGTTCAATACTTTAAATAACCAGTATTCGCTTGCTCTGTCCGGATCTGAACTTACCGCACCAGCAATACTTAAACTATCTCAATTGCTTCGTTACAGTCTTGATAGTTCGGAGAGTAATTTTGTTTCTCTTTCTGATGAGGTGGAATTTATACGAAATTATATTGACCTGGAATCATTGAGACTTGATATTGATACTGACATTAATATTAATATAAAAGGTGAAATTAACGATATTGATATTGCTCCCCTGGTAATCAGCCCTCTGGTTGAAAATGCCTTTATTCATGGAATAGATTCCACTACCGGAAATTTCACCCTGAATATTGATATCGATATTATGAATAATGAGTTAGTCGTAAGGGTATTTAATACATGCCCGTTAAAAAGCGAAAGGGAAGGAGACAGAGCGGGTACAGGCTTAACAAATCTGAAATCAAGACTTGAGCTAATTTACTCTTCCGGCTATGATTTGAAAATAAGCAAACGGAAAGGAACTTTTTACGTTGTTTTAAGAATTAAGCAATGAACGTACGATGTATTATAGTTGACGATGAACCTCTTGCCAGAGATGTTATTGAGAAGTATGTTTCAAGGATTGCATCACTGCAAATGATGTATAGTTGCAAAAGTGCATATGAAGCAATTTCTTTCCTCCAGACACATAAGGTTGACCTAATCTTTCTTGATATTGAGATGCCTGGTTTAAATGGTTTGCAGATGCTTGATACATTGACTTATAAACCTCATATTATCTTAACCACTGCTTATTCCAAATATGCAGTAAAGAGTTATGAGTATACTGTAACAGATTATTTGGTTAAACCAATATCATTCGAGCGTTTTCTTAAAGCGGTTAATAAAGTTCAATTAAACAGAGATACAAGAAACTCAGTATCTTCAGATAGTGAGTCATTTTCGGATGGTTTTATCTTCCTAAAAGCTGATAAAGAAAGCCACAGAGTCTCCTTTAAAGATATTGAATATATTGAAGCTTACGGAAATTATTTAAAGGTGCATCTGTTAAAGCGTATGATATTGGTTTATGAAACAATGAACTCAATAGAGAACAGACTTCCTGTAGAATTCCTTAGAGTGCATAAATCATTTATTATTCCACTTCCAAAAATTTCAAAAATTTCAGGTAATCGTATTTTTATTAATGATGCAGAAATACCTGTTGGTAAATTTTATAAAAAATCCCTGCTTGATTCTCTCAATACCTAGGTGTTGTTCCTGATGCAAGACTAAAATAATAATGCTGATTATTTTATCTCTGAAGTTTCTGAAGACAGGTTTCAAAGAATTTATAAAAGAATTATTCAAGACTGACTGAAGCATTTATAGAATTTTTATTTATAGAATGGTGAAACATTGAAAAGTTATATATCTTCGGGTTTTTCATCGAATTAATATCAATATTTAATAAAATTTGCGAAATGAAATTAGTCTCCTGGAATGTAAATGGGATTCGTGCCGTAGCGAAGAAAGATTTTTTTAAGGACCTTCAACAAATGTCACCTGATATATTGTGCCTGCAGGAGACAAAAGCACAGAATGACCAGGTTTCAGAAGTACTGGAACCTGTTGGTAATTACTTTCATTATTCAAATTCCGCTGAGAAGAAGGGTTATTCCGGAACTGCGGTTTTATCAAGGACTGAACCTATAAGTGTTGTGCGAGGTATAGGTATAGCAGAACATGATAATGAGGGAAGGGTACTTAGCCTAGAATTCAAGGATTATTATCTTGTAAATGTATATGTACCAAATTCCGGGAATGACCTGAAGAGGCTTGATTACAGGCAGGAATGGGATCTGGCTTTCTTCAATTACCTGAAAAACCTGGATAAGACAAAGCCCGTAATTACCTGCGGGGATTTCAACGTTGCTCATACGGAGATTGATATTGCCCGCCCGAAGGCAAATTATAATAAGTCGGCAGGTTTTATGCAGGAAGAGATTGATGGTATGGATCGTTATACAGGCGGAGGTTTTGTAGATACTTTCAGATACTTTTATCCTGATAAGACAGAGGCTTACTCATGGTGGAGCTACAGGGCAGGGGCAAGGCCAAAAAACATTGGCTGGAGAATTGATTACTTCCTGGTCTCAGAGTCTCTTATTCCCTCTCTCTCAGGAGCTGATATATTGAGTAATATAATGGGATCTGATCATTGCCCTGTACAGATAATGATTAAATAAGAGGTAAGATTTATTATCCAGGGTCTTATTAGTTTTTTTGCTAAGTGGTACTGGAAACTATTCCAAAAACTTTTGATCTTTGGAATTGTCCATTTTAATACTTTGCCAGAATCGTTTCTTTCAATGAATTGAAATACAGAACTTTCTTTGTTTTGGATTTCTAATGATATAGTATAAAAAAGGAAACAGGATCAAGAGGTGATCCTGTTTCACAAAACCTAAAACTTATTTAAAGAAACTTCTGTTTCTGTAATAAAAGTAGCTAATTGTGATCTATATATTAATTATTATCGACGTATTCAGAAAAGTATTATATGTAATGGCAATAATCATCCATAAATTATGCCACAGAGCTGCTTGCTTTTTCCTGATATTGCTGGTACTGAGCAAAAATATTCTTGTGCAACCAGAATATCAGTTACCAACCAGCAGAAAAGGATATGATTTATATTAGGGTATTATTTAATTTTAAAAAATGAATAAGCGAGTCATAGTAAGTGTTGCTTATCGGGAGATACTCTTTTCCTAAAATGGCTCTCTTTCTTGATATTGCATCAATTTTTCCAACGGCGACGATATATGATTTATGAATCCGAAAAAAGTATTTTGGCGGTAATAATTTTTCCATCTCTGAAAAAGTGCTTAATGTCATTATCTTTTTATTTTCCATGTTGATCTGAATATATTCTCTCATCCCCCTCAGAAATAAAATATCTCCCAGCATTACTTTTTCAAGCTGGAATGCTGATTTGACAAAAATATATCCATTCAATTCCAAACTATTTGATGTTTTACCATTCTCTTTATTACCAGTATTTTCATGGTACTCAATATCATTCAGTGCTCTTGTTGAAGCTTGCAGAAAGCGATCAAAATCAAATGGTTTCAGGAGATAGTCACAAACATTATATTGGAACCCTGTTACAGCATAAGAGCTATAGGCTGTGGTAAGAATAACAAGTGGTCTTTCTTTCATTGACTCAATTACATTTATTCCTGATATATCGTCCATTTGAATATCAAGAAATACCAGGTCAACATAGTTGTTTTTTAAATATTCCAGAGCTTCAAATCCGGAAGTAAAAGTATTTAACAACTCAAGAAAAGGTATTTTGCTGACAAAATGTTCAATTTTTACCAGGGCTGGAGACTCGTCATCTACGGCGATACACTTAAGTATTTTCATCCTTTCAATGATTAAATATATTTGTAATATTGAGTGTCTATTCTCAGGTAAACTTTAAAATAATCGTCATTCGAATCTATTTTCAAAAGATGCCTGCCCGGGTACAGTAACTCCAATCTCCTTGTAACATTTTTTAATCCCAGACCATCCGGGTTATTTACTGCAACAGACCTTTTTTTATTTTCTCCTCTGAATTCAATAATTCTTCCATCGAAATTAAATGAGGTTTTAAAAGGATGGTTGTCAGAAATGTCGCCGTGTTTAATAGCGTTTTCAAGGAAGGGTATAAAGAGCATCGGAGCAATTGATATTGTTGAGAAATCGCCGGTAACATCATAACATATTTTGTTCTTTATTTTGGCACGGGATGAAAATAGCTCAAGATAGTTTTCGAAATATTCAAGTTCCTGAAACATGGGTACCACCTCTTCACTGGTTTCGTAGATAGAGTATCTAAGTAGCTTTGAGAGATTGATCAGGGATCTTGATGCCTGATCAGGATCCTTGTATATCATCGCATCAATATTGTTCAGGGTGTTAAACAGGAAATGCTGGTTTATCTGAGTTTTGAGCAAATTTAGTTCATTCTGAAGATTCTTGTTATGTACCTCAGCTATTTCTGCTTGAGAGAGAATCCATTTACGAAGTAGATGAAGAAATGATATGCTGAAGATTGGTATCAGGATAGAATAGGTTGTAAATACGATAGATATTGAATTTGCAAGAGTTTCGAAATCTTCTTCCGGATAGTATATTCTGATTTTTAGTCTCCATACTAACAGGTAGGCAACTATTTCACATGCCAGGGTGAATAGGGTTAAAGCTATAAAAAGAAGATATCTCTTCTCCAGAAGAAGATTATCGATGTAATATAGAAAAATATAGGCAAACCCGATGTCTACTATGAAGCTTGCAATATCAAATATAAGAACTCTTGAAAAGTCATGATTCTCCTGTACAAAGAATTGAAAGACTGCCAGTCCTGTGATAAGGATAACCCAGAAAGCAAGATGCATCAGTACCTTATGCAACTTGCTTTTATAGTGGAGAATATCAAAAATTCTTTTTGGTTCCATACAATTAGTATTGATACTGGCAAAGCTTGGTTATCCAGACCAATATACAGGTTAAGGTAATAGCAAAGCTATTGTAAAAATCTGGTAATTAAAACTGGGTGTTTGTTGCCTGAAAATATTCAATTTCAGGATATATATGTGTAAGTCTTTGAAATACAAGCAATAGTGTTTTATTGAATCCTATTGGTTTCCTTGTAACAGTACTCTGATAATTGAAAATATTATTGCTATTTTTTTATGGTTTATAGATACAATATAGCATTATGTAGAAAAAAAATACATATTTGTTGATTTTCTGTTCGATAATCCAGATAGATAAAAATATTCTCTGGTAATTAATATCAGTGATTCATGTCTTGCCAGCCTGAATAGGAGAACTTAGAAATTGTATGAGCAGGTTACAGATACAGTTTCTTCATGGTAATTAAATTAGTAGAATTCAATTCAGGACACAAGAAAAAGTATTACTGTTTGGTATATTTTATAAAAACTAATCGGCCACGCAATTTGATATTGATGATTTTATCATTTGTATTTCCTTATTAATGTCTTATTAATTAATTTAATTGAGAAGTATTAATTCCCGGATTTGATTTGCAATATTTAGTAAAGACCTGTTTTCGTTATTATCCAGCAGTACAATGAAATACTCCCGGTTTACAATATGGATCAGGGACATAAATCCGGGTATACTTCCTTCATGGCCTATTACCTCAATTGGATTTTCTGAATCATTATTCTCAAGGCCAAGTATACCAAACCCGAATCCATATTTGTTATCAGCATCGGCTATAAAGGGAGTGAAGAGCATTTCTGTTCCCTTCTTGCTAATTATCTTCCCCTGTATTAAGTTCATGTAAAATTTATACAGATCTTCTGTTGTGGAATATATGCCACCAGCTGAAAATGGTATTGAGTGATGAAATGTCATTGGTATTTTATAGCCCTCCGCGCTTTTAATATATCCGTTTGCATCCATTTCATGTTTAATATTATTATTTATATAACCTGAGTTCATCATTCCTAAAGGATCGAAGATCAGGCTTTGCAGATTATCTTCATATGATTTCCCTGTTACTTCTTCAATTATCATTCCCAGCAGGTAATATCCTGAATTTGAATAACTGAAATCTGTTCCAGGTTCAAAGAGCAGATCTTTTTCAGAGAATATTTTAATAAAATCCTGACGTGAATGTTCAGTATTTATGAAATTCATTAACTCTGGTAGCCGGGTATAATCAGGAATACCTGATGTATGAGACAGGAGATGTTCAATTAGTATCTTATCGCCACTTTCCTCAGGGTATCCTGTTATATAATCACCCAGTTTATCTTTCAGACTCAGTTTCCCTGATTCAACAAGTTTCAATATTATCACAGAGGTAAATCCCTTGGTCAAAGAGCCAATCCTAAATCGTGTTTCAGGGACATTGTTTTTCAGGTCAATTATAGATGCACCATAACCTTTATTTAATATTATCTCTGATTTTGATGCAACAAGAGCACAGCCGGAGAAATTGTTGTTAATGCTTTCGCCCTCAATTAACTTATCAATTCTTTGTTCTATGGGCTGGCTGTTACAGATTGAGAACGAGGTAAGCAGTATTATTGCCAATGTTATTCTTGCCTTCATTATTTTTATGGTTTAATGTTAATATTATTTGCATCTAAGTAAACCCTTTGAGCCAGGGCCTACACCTATATGCATATGCAAATAAAAGTATATACTCTAACTATATAAATCATAATAAATCAACAAGAGACGCCATGCCTTCAATGTACAGCAGAATTATATATACGAAATACCAATGTAATGGTAACTACGATTATAAATTTTTCGAAGCAGAAACTTAAGATATCCTCAGTATCTGGTTTATGAATATCATATCTTAAGAATAGTACGTCTATTATTTCATTAAAATTTATAATCTTTGACTAAACAAACAGGCCGGAAACGTTAACTATTATGATTAATATCAAAGGGTTTGATTTAATAAATTATAGAAGTAAGTGGCAACGGGTAATTACTCATTCAATATTATGGCTTGGACTCAGTATGTTTTTTCTTATTTATGAATTAACAGTTGAGAATAAGACGAATATTCTGGTCGAATTCAGGAATAATTCCTTCCACATGTTTGTAGATATTATATTTACATACTTAATAATATTCTTTATTGATAATTTCCTTTTCAGAAAGAAGTATATATCCTTTATTTTTTTAACCCTGGGGTCATTAATATTAGAATTCTTTATTTACAGAGAGTTGTTGCACATTATGATTAAAGTGTTTTACCCGGAGCGTATTCTGGAGGATTTTCTTGAATCTATAAGTACTATATTCACCATATACTCAATGTTATTTCCGATAGTATTGTTTTCTATTCTGCATATTTTTCGAAGAAGTATAATTTCTCAGGCCAGATTATCTGAAATTGTAAACGAGAACCTTACAAATGAGTTGGCCTTATTAAAAAATCAACTCAACCAGCATTCACTTTTTAACACACTTAATAATATTGATTCTCAGGTCTACACTGATCCTGATAAGGCTTCACGAAGTATTAATAATCTTTCCGGACTTCTAAGATATTCTCTTTATGAGACTGCTTGTACCTCTGTCCCAATGGTGAAAGAGATTGAGTATATTACGAGTTACCTCGAATTATTCACCCCTGATTCTGACTTAAGTAAGAATATAAAATTTACTATTGATGGCGATTACAGTTCAATCCTGATCGCTCCAATGCTGTTTGTGCCATTTATTGAAAATTGCCTTAAGCATGGTGATTACACAGGAAGTAAAACTATAGATATCGGATTTACCTTTGACGGAGACATCTTGTATTTTCAAACAACTAACTTTATAATGCATAGTTCTGGTAAAACATCAACTGGCATTGGCATAGAGAATGTTAAAAGGAGACTGGAACTTATTTACAAAGGGAAATATAAACTGCAAATAAGAGACCATAATGAAAGATTTGAAGTAAATCTTAAATTAGATAGCCTTATCCGCGAATAAGTACTATATCAGAAGTACTGTATTGCCTGATTTAATTTGAATTAAGGGCCGAATATCGAATATATCCGCACTATATCTGTTAAAAGCCAGTAGATCATTTTTATTGTAGATATTTGTTTTATAGTAAATAGTAATATTTACCATAAAAATATATCAATAATGAAATCATTAAATAAACTACTTGCCTGGCTTATTCCTCTGAGCTTATCAACAAGCATAATATTTGCGCAGCAATTATCTCGCGATAAACTTATTGAAGATGCCAGGCAGTTGAAGAATCTTATA
This sequence comes from uncultured Rikenellaceae bacterium, assembly GCA_964634565.1. Classification (GTDB taxonomy): domain Bacteria; phylum Bacteroidota; class Bacteroidia; order Bacteroidales; family VadinHA17; genus JAUVKT01. The sequence goes on from CAZWLP010000004.1 coordinate 81,295, forward strand.
GAAGGATGTCATCCAGACCCATATCTGAATACCAATGGTAAAATAGGGTTTAACCTGGCATTTTATGAAATGCTAAATAAAATTCCTGAAGAGGGAATGAATACTGAGGATTACTGGTGGTTGCTTTCCTCATTTCTGGCCAAGATGGAAGACGGCCATACTTTTTTGTTCCCTGTGAGTCAGCCTGACTATTCCAATCCGGGAGGTATACCTATGAGGTTTCGGATATTAGCCGATTCTTCTATTATTATTAACAGGGTATCAATGCCTGAACACAAACCTTTTATAGGTTGTCGTGTATTAGGCATTAATAATGTAAAGACAGATTTATTAATTGAGAAGGCGGGACTTCTTTACCCTATGGAGAATCATTTTGATCATTTCAGGAACCTGAGAACCTATCTCTGGTTTTCCGCTTATATGAAGCGACTTTTTCCAGCCTGGGAACCCGGTATGAGTGTTAGTATAGAAGTGGAAGAAGCTAATGGACATATAAGGCAACTTATTTTACCAACAGGTTCGGATGCTGTGTATAAAACAAGCGGTTCTGAAAAATCATCTCTTAAGCTACCAGATACCGGGAAATGTGATTTTGTTTTTGATTGGATAAACAATGACCGCAATACAGGGTATATGTGCCTTGAAAAACAGGATGAGTTCAGGGAATATGCAGAGCAAATGATTGCCGGACTTAAAACAATACAGGATAAGGCAACAGTTAATGCCTATAGAAAGCAGTACCTTGCAGTGGCCCATCAGTATTATCAGCGATATCACGGGACACCCGGGCCAGACAGTCTGGAGCTGCTTATCAGCCGACTGCCATCCTTTACAGAGTATATGACAGATGTAGTAAACAAACTGAAGAATAATAATACAGAGAACCTTATTATAGATCTTAGGGATAACAGTGGGGGGGTTTCACTGATGTCTGATATTCTTATTTATTTCCTTTACGGAAAAGAAAAAATGGCTGAACTGGAAAGTGATAATTATGCAATTACTTATTTGTCTGAGCTAAATACTAAAACAGCCTTTTCTGTTGATGTTAGCGCTACTAACAAGCAGTATGCGGGGAATAAGATGGTCCCTCTGGAAACAGGAGATTATGATTTTTACTCAATGTATGAATATAAATCAGGTAAAAAGAAGCATAATAAAGTAATCCCTGCCTCCAGGTATGAAAATACCGGGCCTTTTTATGATGAATATAATTCGGGCAATTATTCAGGGTTCTATGCTCCTGACAATATTTTTGTATTGGGAGGATCTGATACATTCAGTGCAGGATTTGAGACTCTTGTAAAACTTATGAAATGTGACGCAACTTTTGTTGGAGTATCAGCTGCTCAGCCAGGTAATTGCTTTGGCATGGCAATAAGTCCGGTAAGTGGTTTGAAAAACTCTAATATCAGGTTGAATGTTGCAATAAGGAGGATGGTGATGTTTCCCGATGATCCTGAGAAAGGTTATCAGCTTGATCCGGATATACCGCTCGACTATAAGGCGTTTTCAGAGTATAACTTTGATCCAAACTCAAGTGTTCGACTGGTTCTGGATATGATACAGAAACAGAATAGATAAAATCTGAGATATTTTGAAATGATTTGAATTAGTTTATCAGGTGAGTATATTAAGCTGTGTCAGGAGTGGGCCGGAATTGCTCACTTCCATCGGCATACCTTGCAAACCGACCCATTTCTCTTTTATGAACCTGGTCTGCGCGAGGCCATGGCCAGCCACCGAATCTTATCTCCATGGTACATCCTCCAGCCATCTTTAGGTGCAAAATCGTGTCCTATACTACGGCCTGCCAGCGATGCTCTTGGTCCCATTTCCTCGTTGCCCATCGGGTAGAAATCTTTGTGATGCACACAGAAAAGGAAGGGGTTATTCGTTTCCCACTGGAAGCCAAGGGGCTTAATTGATTTAATACTTTTGCTTAGCATAACTTTATTGTTTCTATAAAGTTAAGCTATTTTAAGTATTTTGACACTTATACTTTTATGAGTACTGTATTCTCCTGATTTGTAATAATGAGATGTTTTATAATTCAAACTTAACACCCGTAAGTTTTTCTGATACCTCCCATAGAATTGCTGCGTCGCTCAAATTATGGGATAGTTCACTGGATTCTACAAGAACAGGATAACCCTTCATCTCTCTCTTACCGTCAGGTCCGTAATATTGCCCTCCTTTTACCTGTGGGTCGACAGATGCCCTGATCTGAGGCAGTGCTCCCATTGCCTGATCCTGGGATATGCTCTTAAATACCGGGTATAGTATTTTATATATAAATTTATTTTCAAGGTAACGGGCCAGATTCGTATTGGCAACCCCAGGATGAGCTGCAAGAGCAATAGTTGTTGATCCCGACGATTCAAGCTTTCTCTGGAGCTCATAAGTAAACAGCAGGTTTGATAGTTTTGAACGCCCATAAGCCTTCATCGGCGAATATCCATTTCCATCATTAAATTGCAGGTTTTCAAAATCCATCTTTCCCTGTTTGTGTGCCATGCTGCTTACACTTACTATTCTTGAATTTTCAGTTTTATTCAAGACATCCAACAGTAAACCTGTCAGAGCAAAATGACCCAGGTGATTGGTTCCAAACTGCCCTTCATTGCCGTCCCTGGTAAGGAAGTAGGGTGTCATCATAATGCCGGCATTATTTAACAGTATATCCAGCTTTTTGTATTTCTTTTTATAACTGACAGCAAAGTCCCTTACTGATCCAAGGTCACCCAGGTCAAGTTGCATTACTTGAATTTCAGCATGGGGGAGCTCTTTTAGTATTGTTTTTTTTGCATCTTCTCCTTTTTCCAGTGAACGGCTTGCAAGTATTACTTTTGCCCCTTTCATAGCAAAGGCTTTTACCGACTCATATCCAAGTCCGCTATTGCCTCCTGTTACAAGAATATTTTTTCCCTTTAGATCAGGTATATCGTTTATTGTCCAATTATTATTCATCTTTTATTTTGTTTAAATTTTAAAGTTATCAGTATAACAAAATACCGGCATGATAGTTTTAGTCAGTCCTGCATTATTAAAAGTAATAGCTGGAAAAATAATTTTAAATTTAAAGAGTCAGATAATTTAAATGAAGTAACAGGTTTATTCTGTGATTAAAATTTTATGTTCTGTGGCATTACCTCAAGTAACCGCCTACATAAAAGGTGATACAGGTATAATTATTAATCATTCTTATTTTTGGATATCTTTATAAAAAATTTACATAGATGACTCTTTTAATTTTTTATATTTTCCTTGCATTGTTTGTTTCATTCCTCTGTTCTGTAACAGAGTCGGTGCTTCTGTCAACACCGGTTTCATTTCTTAATGTGAAGCTTGATGAGGGAAAAAAATCAGCCGGGATAATGATTAAAATGAAGGAGAGTATAGAAGGTCCTCTTTCAGCAATATTATCTCTTAATACTATTGCTCATACTGTAGGTGCTGCGGGAATAGGAGTGCAGACTGCTATATTATTTGAAAATTTATCCTTTGGTATAATTTCAGCAGCACTGACCCTGTTGATTCTGATTTTTTCAGAAATTATACCTAAGACTATTGGAGCAATGTACTGGAGGAACCTTGCATTAATTTCGGGAAAGGTTATCAAAGTAATGATAATCATTACATGGCCCTTTGTAATTATGGCTGGCTTTATAACAAGGATATTTTCAAGGAGTAAGGAAGAAGCTTCGATAAACCGTGATGAGCTTTCAGCCATGGCCAGGATAGGACATGAGGAGGGAGTCTTCAGTGAAAAGGAAAGCATGATCATTACCAATCTTATCAGGTTAAAAACTGTCAGGGTAACCGATATTATGACCCCCAGAGTGGTAGTAACAATTGCTGATGAGAATATGACAATTTCTGAATTCCTCAGGCAGAAGGAATATCTTCATTACTCAAGGATACCCGTTTATGATGAATCAAGGGATAATATAACGGGATTCGTGCTGAGGCAGGAAGTTTTTGAATATATTGACGATAATCCTGGTGTAAAGATGCTAAAGGATGTAAAACGAAATATGGTTATTGTACCTGAGACAAAAACCGTACTTGACCTCTGGAATACAATGTTAAATTCCAAGACTCATATAGCCCTGGTTGTTGATGAGTACGGAGGAATGGACGGTATAGTAACTATGGAAGATATCTTTGAGACCCTGCTCGGGCTGGAAATCGTTGACGAGAGGGATAAGGTTGTTGATATGCAGGTGCTTGCCCGCGAGAGGTGGAAGGCAAAAAAGCTGAAGTACAGTATTATTGACAGGGATTCTTAAGAACGCGGAGAAGAAGTATTCATATCCGGGCTTAGTTTTTAAACTATATCTATGAACAATATTTCAGTCTAATAACTCTGACGATTTTCTCTTTCGGTGCCTGGCTTTGATAGGTTGATGATTATATAAAAGTCCTGTACTATGTTCAAACCGGTACTGTCATGTATTTTTAATACTTTTTTAGAAGCTTAAAGACCCCTCTGTTTTGTAAATATTCATCAATTATATTTTAAATAGAAGCTCCAATAAAAAAGGTCCCCATCTGGTAAAAAGAAAAAGAGATAAGCCAGGCTGCCAGAGTATTATAAATAAATGATAGTGTCATCCACTTAATGCTCGCGGTTTCACGCCGGATACTTATAAGTGTGCCCAGGCAGGGAAAAGAAATTAGTACAAAAAGCATGAAACTGAAAGCTGATAAGCCGGGATAACTAAGATGTGAGTTCTGATTCCATACAGATTGAAAATCTATAATATTATTGCCCTCGGTATCCTGCTTATAGAGGACAGCAAGCGAACTTACAATAATTTCCTTGGCAGGCAGACCGGTGACTATACTTACACTCATCTCCCAATCAAATCCAAGAGGTCTGAAAACAGGCAACAGTGCCTTTCCTATCAAGCCGATATAAGAGTTTTCTATATTATCATTTTTAACAGTGCCAGTACTGGCCGGCTCCGGGGATAAGTTAAGGCCCGATACCTGTTCTCTGTCCAGAGGAAAGTATGTCAGTGCCCATATAATTATTGATGCCACAAGAATTACCCCGCCCATCTTCTTTATGAAATATAAAGATTTGCTCCACATATTGTACAATACACTTTTGATTGTTGGTATCCTAAGCGGCGGCATATTTAAAATGATTTCTTTTTCAGTTCCCTTTCTTACAAATTTTGAAAGAATAAATGCCGTGAATCCGCCAATGATTATTCCAATCATATAAAGAAGGAAGAGTATAAGTGTTCTGTGGGAGTTGAAAAAAGCGGAAATAAAAAGCACATACACCGGCAATCTTGCACTGCAAGACATGAAGGGGATGATCAGTATAGTAATCAGTCTTCTTTTCTTATTCTCTATTGTCCGGGTTGCCATTATTGCTGGTACATTGCACCCAAATCCTATTACCAGGGGCATAAAAGACTTATCTGAAAGACCAATTTTTTTCATCAAACGGTCTACTATAATCGTTGTTCTTGCCATATAACCTGAGTCTTCCAGAATAGCAATCAGGGTGAAGAGTATTATAATGTTTGGTAGAAACGTAGCTATGCCGCCTATTCCTGGAATAATTCCGTTAATAAGCATATCATGGAAAAAGCTTTCTCTGAATATTGAATCGGCAGATCTTTCCAGCCAGACAAATAGTTGCTCAATCAATTGAACAGGGTAATTGCCAAGTACAAAGGTCAGGAAGAATAACAGGAAAATAATCCCGAAAAAGATCGGGATGCTTAAAATTCTGTGCGCAAGTATTATTTCCAGTTTTGAAGAATCACCTGGATTTATCTCTCTCCAAAAATATTTACTTGCTCTGGTCATTATCTGCTGCTTTTATTACAGGAATTTTTATTTGACCGGCAAATATATAAAATATGGATCAAACCCTATAATTGATAATTTTGATTCCAATATGACCGGTCAGGACCCGGGGGTGCAGAAAGCAGTGGAGCGATTACTTAAGACTTATTAAAAACCCGGTTTATTTTCCCGCTTTTTTTAACTTGCGACTCAAACTGATATATAGTTCTTATGCAATACATTGAGTTAATCTCAACTTTAACAATAAGCCTGGCATTGTTTTTTTATTCATTTGGTATATGGGCTGAAAGAATCGCCAGGTACCTCAAGAAGTGGCATCTTGTATTTTTCTGGCTGGGGTTAATTTTTGATATTACAGGAACGCTAGGCATGCACATTATGGCGGAGGGACCATTCAGCCTGAAGAACCCTCATACTTTAACAGGACAGTTAGCGCTATGGTTAATGCTTGCACATGCAATTTGGGCAAGCGCAGTAGTGTTGCGTAATCTGGAAAAAATGAAAAAAGTTTTTCATCGTTACAGTCTTTTTGTCTGGCTTATATGGCTGATCCCTTATTTCGGAGGTATGATAATGGCAATGAAGTAGTGTGAACCTTTACTGTTTAATAACATAATTATATTTTTTTGTCTTTTATTACTTATTGATTTTTTAATTTCGCGTGTTATAATTAATAAGTTACAATAGCTATGTACAGAAATAAATTACAAAGATTTTCAGCCATACTCATGGTAATATATTTATCAGTCTTATTAGGATCCTGTAGCAGGACAGAAGATAAAGCCGACCTCAGGAATGTTATTCTTATGATCGGTGATGGGATGGGAGTGTCACAGATATATGCAGGTATGACCGTTAATAACGGAAGCCTGACCATTACTGAATCCAGTCACATCGGTTTTATTAAGACTAATTCATTCGATAATTACACAACTGATTCAGCGGCAGGAGGGACGGCAATAGCTACCGGTGTAAAAACAAGGAACGGTATGATAGGCATGGGACCAGATTCTCTGCCGGCACCTTCCATTCTAGAGATAGCTGACCGGCATGGTATGAGAACAGGCCTGGTGTCAACATCAGCCATTACCCACGCTACGCCTGCATCTTTTATTGCCCACCAGGTTAGTCGTTACATGTACGAAGAAATAGCGCTTGATTTTTTGACGACGGATATTGATGTATTTATAGGTGGCGGAAGAAGTCATTTCATTAACAGGAAAGACGGAAGGGATTTACTTGAAGAATTGAGGAATAAAGGCTATAGTGTTTATGATGACCCTGCTTCCATTATGGAAGTTGAGGCAGATAAGTTAGCAGTATTAACAGCCGATATACACAACCCTCCCTGCTCAGAGGGCAGAGGAGATATGCTCCCTGTTGCAACAGCCGGTGCTATTAAGGTGCTTGACAGCAGCGATAAAGGATTCTTCCTTATGGTAGAGGGTTCACAGATCGATTGGGGTGGTCATGATAATAATATTGATTACGTAGTTGATGAATTACTGGATTTTGACAGAGCTGTGAAGGAAGCTGTAGAGTTTGCTACGGAAGATGGTAATACTCTTGTTATAGTAACAGCTGATCATGAATGCGGTGGACTTTCACTCATTGATGGCAATATCCAAACAGGTGATCTTGAAAGTCATTTTTCAACCGGTAATCATACGGGAGTTATGGTACCTGTATTTGCTTTTGGTCAGGGTGCAGAGGAGTTTACCGGTGTTTATGAAAACACAGATATAATATTGAAGCTAAGAAGGCTTCTGGGATTCAGTCAGGAGTAATCCATTTTTAAATTCTATTTCCAGGGGCTCGTTTTTTTGGTCCTTACCGAATTATGGTATTAGGAATCAGAATCTTAATTATTAAGCTATCCGGAAGATAGGGCATTGTTCCAGCGAGATTACGTCGGCAACTTCGTTACCTCGGTGATCTCGAATATGGGAGTAACTAAAAGGGGAGGAGCGTCAATAAGTTTGCCGGTGGCAAACTTTAGCGACTAG
>CAZWLP010000005.1:0-1835 GCA_964634565.1 uncultured Rikenellaceae bacterium
CCGTTGTACCGCAAGGTACCGGGGGTTCGAATCCCTCTTTCTCCGCCAAAGCAAAATAAAAACCATTCGTGAAAGCGAATGGTTTTTTGTTTTCAGGCACTGCGAGCGAAGCTTGCTTCAGCGAGCCAAGTGCCTGAAAACAAAAACAATACCTCCAGGTATTGCTTTTGTTTTTGCTTTGATGCTACCCCTTTAAGGGAAAAACCGACCGAAGGGAGGTTAATCCCAAGAGGGGTTGAAAAGCATATTTTTGCTTTGAAGCTACTCCCCTTCAAGGGAAAAACCGACTGAAAGGAGGTTAATCCCGAGAGGGGTAAGGTTGAAACTGGGGTGAGAATGAGTTGAGAATGAGTTGAAACTGATCCTCCTTCACCCCGATTGCTCGGAGCTATGGAGGACAAAGGTTGAGAGTGAGTTTGAAGAGTTTAAAAATAGAACACATAGTTTCTTAGCCAGTTCCAGATTATCCTCAGGGGAAGAGTAATGGCAATAAACATTGCGTAAAACATAACCATTACAATGGCAAAAATAATACCTATGCCCCCTCCTGTAAGGTTCGTTTCGCGGGTAACCGAGCCATCAGACCATTTTACGTATTCAGTGCTGTTTCGATCAAAATTGACCATTGAGCTGATAAGTGATGAACTAACGACTGCCGCACCCATATCATCCATGGTTGAAAGGGTTCCATCTTCATAACTATTCTTCCAGAAAAGGAAATAGGGTCTGCGAGAACTTAGAATATAAAGAATTATCATGCTTAGCCATATTCCGACTGTAATCCTGGCTTCAACCTGATCTTCTTCAGAGACTGCAATATAATCTGCTTTATATTCTTCCGGAGTCATATTCTTTCTTCTTTCATAAAGTGCGGTCTTCTCAACAACGAAATCATTACGGGATTTCAAAGACTTTTTAGCTTTTCTAAGCTGCTCTTTCTCCTTCTTTAATAATTTTTTATCATCTATCCCTGCTTTTATATTAGCTTTATGAACCTCGATACTGGCCTTAGTCTCTGGAATACCCGTATTAATGTTGTAATCTATATCACGCTTTAGCTCAAACATCCTGGCATTAAAATAATCGGCAAGTTCCTGTCCTTCCTTATCCAGAAGATTCTCTCCCGGTGTAGTAAATGCACCAAGTTGCCATCCCCACAATCCGGCAAGGATAAGCACAATGATAATAACCTTTATTGATGCCCTCGTTTTTCTTTTCATTGCACTCCTGAGCACCTTTTTAATATATTTTATTTGACCCTTTTCTTCATCATCAAGCTGCGTTCCCTTAAGCTCTGCAACCACAGACTTACTAAACTTAATTGATTTTCTGCTAAGTGGCATATAAGTATTATAGCCGTTTTCATCTACACCTACAAACTCCCAGCTATTATAGATATCATCTATCTTCTTCTTATTGCCGGTCAGATTAGAGCCTCCATCATGGTTGGTTGTCATAATTACAAAGTATTTTAGGTTTTTAGCAACCTAATGTAGAAATTATGAACATATTGTACAATTGGTCGAAGCATATTATACTAAAAACATGCTCTTAAATATTAAAGTCAGGGTGAAAAAGGGTTGAAAATGATCATCCTTCGTCCCGATTGCTCGGGACTTTGGAGGACAAAGGTTGAAACTGGGTTGAAGGAAAGTGGAAAGAGCAGGGTGCCTGGAGCAGGGGGTTGCCAGCCAATGGCTGGCTATTGGCCATCAGCGTTGCAAAGCAACGCAACACCATGCCCCATGCCCTTAGCTCTTTGCTCCCTGCCATCACCTCCTGATCCACCCTTTTGCAACAGCCCTTTGCCTTGGCAAGAGATACATTGTTGAAGC
>CAZWLP010000005.1:1935-75053 GCA_964634565.1 uncultured Rikenellaceae bacterium
TGATCCACCCTTTTGCAACAGCCCTTTGCCTTGGCAAGAGATACATTGTTGAAGCTATTTTTCCAAAGACAAATGCTATTGAAGCTGCAAATACACCAACCAGATTAAAGAATACAACACCAACAAGCATTACTGAAACAATAACCACCAGCTCTATTGCTGTTGCAATCGATATAGGGCCGGTCCTGCCCACTATTACCAGGGTAGATCTCTGGAAGTTTAATAAAACTGTAAGAACCGGAAGCAGAAGCATTATCTTAAGGGGAAGATATGAGAGTTCTGCCAGCTCATTACTCAAGCCTGAAACATTTATAAACCAGATATTTGCAAGTGGAGTAAAAGCCAGAATAGATATTCCTGCTGTAACCACAAGTCCAAGCATAACAGCATAATTTCTAAGCACCCTGTAATTCTGCCTGTCTTCACCTATCAGGGCAATATTCACTTCCTGATATGAGAGTCCCACGCTCCTGAATATAAAAACAAGCGAACTAACAACCGGAAGCACTGCAAGCGATTCTACAGGCATATAGCTCATGCCCAGGAAAAATGTTACAAAAGGGTGTACTCCAAGAGATAACATTGATGTAAGGGCAAGCGGATAATAGAACTTTGTTATCGACCTGAGGGTCATCTGCCTGCCAGAATTTTCAAGATCAGGCTCCTCTGTGTCGAGCAGTTTAATTATAGTCTGATGTGCCATTATTCTTGATGCAATTGCCTCGAAAAAAACGGCCAGCGACATTGCAGCTGCACCCACATAGGCCCCTTTAATATCAGATTTATACAAAAATATACCTACAATTAATATCACTACCAGTCTTACCATAGTTCCATAGGTTACACGTCTGGTTAGATTATTTCTTATCAGAAGACCCTGATAAAATCTGCGGTATCCAATGGATGCTGCCCATGGAAGAAAGATTATCAGTGAGACATGGGCCAGCTGAGCGACATTTGATGGAATATTCATTACTCCCTCAACAATAAATGTAAAGACGGGTGGAATAAGAATAATAAGTTGTACAATAGTTATGGAAGCATTTAATATATCTGTAAACTTCTTTAGTTTTTTATATGAGTATCTGCCTCTTACAAGTGCAGTTGATGCTGTCATAAGCATTATTATCGGTGCTTCAACTATAAGGGCAAATGAACCGGCTATACCAAAGGCAGCAAGATTATACTTAGCCTCTCCAAGTCTGGCAATAAAGGCAATCAGAAAAGGTTGCTCGAAAGACATTATCAGCCATGTAAGGGCCAGGGGAACCCAGAAGAGGAATATCTTTTTAGATGTTAGCTGGTCTGAAATATTCACTTATATGCACTTAAGAAGCGCAAATATAATTAAAAAGTTATAAGTTGTGATCAACTCTCTCCCTGCACCCTGCACCCCTACTCGTCCCTGAGCGTATCAGCAGGATTAAGATTTGAAGCTCTTACTGTATGAAATGAAATAGTTACTGTTGCTATTACCAGTATACTTAAAAAAGTAATAATGTAAAAACCCGGTTTAACACCTATATGATAGGCATATGAATCAAGCCACCTCGAGATTATAAACTGACCTAAGGGAAGGGCAATTATTGTGGCGATAAAAATTAGTATCCAGTACTCTCTGTTTAGTATTAAGAGCAAACTTCCTGTTCCGGATCCGTGAACCTTTCTCACGCCTATTTCCTTTTGCCTTCGAAGAATTGAGAAAGCAGTCAGACTGAACAATCCTATACAGGATATTATTATACTGAATACAGTAGCTATATTGATAAGCCTGCTCAGACGAAATTCATCATTATAACAGTTGGTGATTTCGTCATCAAGAAATATATAACTAACGGGAAATGCAGGAGTTGCATCCTGTACAACTGAGGACACCCTCTCAACAACACTAAAATCAGTACCAGCAGCAAGCTTAACAAATATTTTAGGCGAATACCAGTCATTATTCTTATATATAAATACAGGCCTTATTTCGTCATTCAGTTTACGGAAATGAAAATCCTTAACAACTCCTACTATCTCAAAATCATGTTTCTCTTTAAATGATCGCGGAATAGTCTTTCCAAGCGGATTCTCGATACCCATTTCGCGAACTGCAGCCTGATTAATTACAACCTCATCACGAGGAGGTCCTTTAAATAATGGTCTTCCCTCAACAAACTCAAATCCCAGCAGATCAATATAGTTATCATCAACCTGCATCATATGAAACCTGAGCGTTTTACCGTCTTTATTTCCCTCCCACTCAGAAAAAGTACTCCAGTTGCCCATATTTACAGGAACACTACTCCCGAGGGCAACCTTATCAACCCCCGGCAGCCGGGCTATCTCCTCCGAAATAACCTTTACTTTATCGTATTTTTCTCGAGTAGTATAAACGATAACTTTCTCCTTATCGAATCCAAGGTCAATATGCTGCATATATTTTATCTGCCTGTTTATCACGATAATGCAAAAAACAAACAGTATTGTAATTACGAACTGAACCAGCACGAGGATTTTTCTGAATCCGCCACCCATAGTCAGGTCCTCAGGATTGTTTCTGAGTACTCTTACAGGCTTAAAGGAAGAAAGTATTAGCGCAGGGTATAACCCGGCTACCAGCCCTGTAACCATAGCTATGGACAAATAAATAAGTATACTTCTAAGGCTGAACAGGTCGCTTAACATAAATTGCTTCCCGCTTATAGCATTAAAGAAAGGTAACAGAGGTATTGCAGCTATCAGGGCAATAATAACTGATAACAGCGTCTGGAAAACTGACTCACCGAATAAGCTTCCCAGCAGGTCTGCTCTCCCGGCTCCGTTAACCTTCCTCACTCCAATCTCTTTTGCTCTCCGGGTCGAAAATGCTGTAGTCAGGTTTACAAAATTTATTATTGCTATAAGCAGTATAATAATCCCTATAACGCCAAATAATATTACTCTTGATATAGGACCTTTGCTTTTGCCCGGGTATACCAGTGAATCGAATCCCGGGTTCCGATACAGATAAATACGTTCAAGGGGATTAAGGAAGAACTTACCTTTGGCCTTTTCCCTCTTTGTTACCAGGTAAGATGCCAGTTTGGAATTAAACTCTTCTGCACTAACACCCTCTTTTAACTTAATATAATTGTAGTAGTTGAACTGTCCCCAATCGTCCGGATTACTTACTGTCTTAAAATGTACATCATCTGACACAAGGTAATCAAATATAAGATGGCTATTTGAAGGCGTATTCTCTATTACTCCTTTTACAACTACTTCGTCTTTATTATCAATAATAATAAGCTTACCTATAGGATCTGTGTCGCCAAAATATTTCCTTGCTATCCGCTCTGACAGTACAATTGCATTGGGCTCATCAAGTGCTGTGCGAGAGTCGCCCTGCAGGTTCTCCAGTGGAAAAATATCAAAAAAGCTACCCGGCGCATAATACAGGTTCTTTGATATAAACAGTTCTTCTCCTATCTCAAGTGAGGTTTTATAACCACTTTTTATCCTGACACCCTTTTCAATTTCAGGATAATCATTTAAAAGAGATTCAACAAGAGGGGCCTGAGTACTGGACCATACAAGTGGTTCACCGGCAAAATTCATCAGGGCTTCAACCCTGAATATTCTTTCTGAATCTTCTACCCATTTATCGAAACTTAATTCATGACTTACCCATATTGCAATAAAAATAACACTCAGCAGTCCAAGCGATAATCCTGCCATATTAAGCAGCACTATACCCTTAATCTTCTTAATAAACTTAAGTATTCCTGAAATTTTAAATGACATAGATTCTGATTGTTTTGGTTAGTTTCAGTAAAGACGGAAGAAATTTTAAAGTGATGGATATCTTAAAAAAAATAACTGATACAACACTCAGATTATATGATAAAACAGTTCCGAAAATAAATATATCACAGGCTTCAAAAAATTTCAACTATGAAATAAAACCGGAGTAAGGGGTTTCTCACAAAGCCGTAAAGATTGTAAATAGCTGTACTATTCGGTAACGGTCTTATTAAAAACGGAAGAAATAATTAACCTGCCGGAATTTCGCAGAAACAAGTGCAGGAACAGTCTAATGAGTCGCAGCACTACTTGCTGACGAGGCAATAACTGCCGCGGATACACTGGCGGTAATGGCTGCCTGCATCTCCATAATTGTTTTGCTTACACCCGAGGCAACAGGATTCTCCTTGATATACTTAACAAGGGCCTTTCTGATCTGCTTCCTCTCATGTGCTTCCCTGGCCATGCTGCGATGCATCCTGCAGGCATATGCGAGTCCAAGGAACATCAACTCATGTTCCTCCGGCTGTTTATTATACAAGATAATATCTTTCATTCTGAGTATCAGCCTGTCGGTAGCAGATTGATTTGCCGGAAAAAATATCGAATAAGGAATACCTAAAAAACGCTTTCTTTCTTCCTTAAGAGTTCCGTTAGCCACCAGCATCTTTTGCATTTCCTTCCTGTACCATGTTGCCCTGAAAGCAAATTTCCTCAGCCAGTACCTTATGCTTCTTTGTTTTTTAGATAACTGAAGAGTCTCAAGCATTTTATCGTAAACAGGTAATCCTGTTATCTTACCCTCTTTTATCCTGATATCTTTCCCATCAAGCTCTATCTTTTCGTTCAAGGCCAGATCCATTAACATTGCACCCAGCACACCATAAGTAAGATAATTACCATTCACCCTGTAATAACCGGTTTCAGCATTCAAAGCAAGTACGAAAAAATATTCTGTTACCTTTTTATCCATGATAGTGTGGTTATGAGTTGTGAGTTATCAGTTGTGAGTGATGAGTCATTCCCATCATAAATCAAAAATCGTTAATCGATATTCGTCAATCCCTTAGCCCTTAGCCTTAGGCCTTATCCTCTAGCCTATTTCCTGCATTTTATGAAGTTTATAATAAACTCCCTTCTTATTCTTTAACAAATCTGCATGTTTGCCCATTTCTACGATCCTACCCTCATCAATAACAACAATACGACTTGCTCTTTGCACGGTTGATAGTCGATGTGCAATTACAATTGATGTTCTGTTCTGCATAAGGTAATCAATTGCATCCTGAACTACACGCTCCGATTCAGTATCGAGCGCTGAAGTAGCCTCATCAAGAATCAGTATTGGCGGATTTGCCAGTACTGCTCTTGCTATGCTTATTCTTTGTCTCTGTCCGCCGCTAAGCTTGCTTCCTCCTTCACCTACTATATAGTCTAAACCACCGGGTGATTCTTTAATAAACTCTTCGGCATTTGCAACTTTTGCAGCCTGCCAGATCTCCTCATCGCTAAACTCTCCTGCTGTAAATGCTATATTATCTCTGAACGACTCATTAAACAGGATAGCCTGTTGATTAACAACACCCATCAGGCTCCGTAAATCTTCAACTTTGAGGTCTCTTATATCAATACCATCTATACTGATCATACCCTTATCTACATCCATAAACCTTGGAAGAAGATCGACCAGAGTAGATTTACCTGATCCTGATTTACCAACAATAGCGACCATCTCTCCCTTACTCACCTTTAATGATATCTCCTGAAGAACAGGATCCTTAGCATAGGCAAAACTCACATTATCAAATACTATTTCCTTCTCAAAAGAACTTATTGGCCTTGCATCCTTCTTCTCCCTTATTTTTTCATCGGCAGAAAGGATTCCATCAAGCCTGTCAAGGGATGCATATCCTTTCTGAACACTTAGATAAGCCGTAGTTATATTCTTTGCCGGCTGGATTAGCATAGCAAAGACAGCCAGAAATACTATTAATTCATCAGGTGTAATCTCCCCGGATCCACCCAGAGCCAACATCCCTCCGAAATAAAGAACACATAGCACTACTGCTATTGACAGAAACTCACTTACAGGTGAGGCAAGGTATCTCTTTCTAATAACCCGCCTTAGCAACTTTGTAAAACGCTCGTTGGATTTACCAAATTGAATGTTCATCTTTTCCTCGGCATTAAAAGCCTTTATTATTCTCAGTCCTGAAAGAGTCTCCTCAACTACCGAAAGAAGCCTGCCAAGATTTTGCTGGCTGGCAAAAGATGTGATTCGCAGGCTCTTACCAATTTTACCGATCAACCAGCCACTTAAGGGTAGCAGAATAAGAGCGAAAAGTGTAAGTTTAAGGCTTGTTGATGCCAGGTAAATTACAAATATCAACACAGTAATAGGATCCCTCATTAACATTGTGAGGGAACCCATTACCGAGATCTGAAGTTCCTGAACATCGTTAGATATACGTGTAAGTATATCTCCCTTCCTGGCTTCTGTAAAGTATGAGAGGGGAAGCCTTAAGACCTTCGCGTAAATCTTTCTCCTGATATCCCTTGTTGATCCTGCGCGCAGATAAGCCAGCGCATTATTGCCGGCAAATACAAAAACATTTTTAAAGAAACTGGCAATCAGGACAAGAATACAGACTCCAATAAGTGCACCCGCATCACCAAAGCGTTCTACATAATTATTTATATTATAATATAGAAATGAATCCAGCCATTCCTTATTCATCTCAAATAATCCGGGCTTCGTAACTTCCGGAACCCTGTCGAAAAGAATATTAAGGAAGGGACCAAATAAAGAATAGGTAAAGAGGGCAAAAAATGCAGAAAGGATATTGAAAATAATATTCTGAACAGCATACCACTTATATGGTAAAATATATGATATCAGGGTTTTAAATCTCTTCATATGCGATCTTATAAGCCAGTGTAGTTAAATGGTGTGATCGCTTTCAATTCAACCTTAACACTATCGGTAATATTAAGGCCATCAATAAAGTCCTGTATTATCTCACGTGTAATCTTTTCATTGGTTCTGGTTAAGCCCAGAAGAGCCTCGTAGGGTTTAGGATAACCCTCCCTTCTTAATATTGTCTGTATTGCTTCTGCCACAACTGCCCAGTTATTATCAAGATCTGAATTTATCTTGTCAGTATTGACAATTAATTTACCCATCCCTTTTATCAGCGATTTAATTGCTATAACTGTATGGGCAATGGGTACTCCGGTATTTCGAAGTACTGTAGAATCTGAAAGGTCTCGTTGCAATCTTGAAACAGGAAGCTTTCCTGAAAAGTGTCGGAATAAAGAATTAGCAATTCCCAGGTTTCCTTCGGCATTTTCAAAGTCGATAGGATTAACCTTATGAGGCATAGCTGATGATCCTATCTCTCCTTTTACAATCTTCTGCTTAAAATAATCGAACGATATATATGTCCATATATCCTTCGAGAAATCCAGCAAGATTGTATTTATACGTGCCACGCAATCAAACCATGCAGCAAGGTTATCGTAGTGATCGATCTGAGTGGTTGGATAAGATCTTTCGAGCCCGAGCGAGTCGTTCAGGAACTTGTTGGCAAACAAATTCCAGTCAATACCCGGATAAGCAACCTTA
This sequence comes from uncultured Rikenellaceae bacterium, assembly GCA_964634565.1. GTDB lineage: Bacteria > Bacteroidota > Bacteroidia > Bacteroidales > VadinHA17 > JAUVKT01. Next base: position 9,329 of record CAZWLP010000005.1, read on the forward strand.
TGAGCATTAAAATTACCCGTGGCACCTCCAAATTTGGCCGACCAGGGGATGGATCTTAGTTGTTCAAATTGTTTATCAAGCCTGGCTACAAATACCTTCATCTCCTTGCCAAGCCTGGTTGGTGAAGCAGGCTGACCATGAGTGCGGGCAAGCATTGGGATATCATTCCACTCCCCGGCTAAAGAATCCAATTTGTCTCTTATTTCTCTTAATTGAGCGTCAAATACACTATTAAAAAACTCCTTCAGTGAAAGAGGAGTTGCTGTATTATTTATGTCCTGTGAAGTAAGTCCGAAATGTATAAACTCTGAAAATGAAGACAGCCCGAGAGCTTCAAACTGCTCTTTAAGATAATATTCAACAGCCTTAACATCGTGGTTGGTTACTGACTCAATTTCCTTAATCCGTTCAGCTTTATCAGGTGAAAAATTATCGGCAATTGCTCTGATAGCAGAATAAGCTGATCTGTTAAATTTCTCCAGGCCAGGTAGTGGCAATTCACATAGGGCAATAAAATACTCCAGCTCCGACTTAAGCCGATACTTAATCAGTCCGAATTCAGAAAAATAATCCGATAATTCCTCCGTCTTATTTTGATATCTTCCATCGACAGGAGATATGGCAGTAAGTTTATTCAAATCCATTATCTATAAGTTGATCCGACAATTCTGCGAACAGGCGTAAAATTACTACTTTAAGAGGTGAAAAAAAACTGAAATTTCGTAATTTCGGGCATTTATGTAGCGAATAGACAGAAGCAGATGGATAAACTCAGAATTTCGGCCATAAGGTATGCAAATACTTTCCCGCTTAACTACGGACTAAGACAATCGGGCATTGAAGAGCTTGCAACTATAGAAATTGATCATCCAGCAGAGTGTGCCAGGAAACTTAGGGAAGGAAAGGCAGATATCGGACTGGTACCGGTAGCAGAAATAGTTAATATCAAAGATGCAAGGATAATCAGTGATTACTGCATTGGAACCAATAGCCCTGTAAGAACAGTTTTAATGGTAAGTAATAATCCCCTTAAGGAGATAAATACTATATATCTGGATTACAGGTCGCGCAGCTCAGTGGCCCTGGCCAGAATACTTGCAAGGGAGTACTGGAAAAAAGAGTTCTTGTGGAAGGACACCAGTGAAGATTTTTCTTTCTCAGACATTCCGGAAGGTTCGGGACTTGTTATTATTGGCGATCAGTGTTTTGATCTTGAAGATCAGTATAAATACAAAATAGATCTTTCTTCCGAATGGAAAGGACTTACCGGTCTGCCCTTCGTGTTTGCATGCTGGGTCTCAAACCGAAAATTAGATGCTAAGTTTATTAAACACTTTAATGATGCTCTTAGGTTCGGGATAGAAAACATCGACGATGCAATACTTAAATATAAAAGCTTTAGCTCAATGCCAGCAGACATATTAAAGAAATATCTGACAATTAATATTGATTACATTCTGGATGATAAAAAAAAGCTGGCGATGAAGACATTTATTGGTTATATTGAGGAGGCGTAGGGCGCGTAGGGTGTAAGGGTGTAAGGATGTGATAGTTAAAATAGTAAAAAATCAAAAAATGAAAAGGATACTGTCAGGTTTAATCTTATTATTCACTCTTGCGGGAGTAATAAATGCCCAGGATGAGGAGAAAATACTTGTCTACAAGTTCGATATAAAAAAGGTTATAGCTGCTCCGATATGGAGAACCACAAAGATCAGCCTTGAGGAAGCTAAAAATGCCGGGGCTGATTATGTACTGATTCATATGAATACCTATGGAGGACAGGTAGATATGGCAGATTCTATACGTACAGCAATATTAAATTTTCCTCTGCCGGTAATGGTATTTATTGATAATCAGGCTATATCGGCCGGTGCACTTATTTCGATAGCATGCGATAGTATCTATATGCGACCAGGTGGAAATATAGGTGCCGCAACAGTGGTAAACCAGTCTGGTGAGCAGGTGCCGGATAAATACCAGTCTTTTATGAGGGGAATGATGAGATCTACTTCTGAAGCTCATGGAAAGATTCCCGTGGTGGAAAACGGAGACACAACATGGATATGGCACAGAGATCCTGCAATAGCTCAGTCTATGGTAGACCCAAAAGTATATGTAGAGGGTGTAAGTGATACAGGCAGCGTATTAACACTTACAACACTTGAGGCAATCAATCTGGGTTTTTGTGAAGGTGAAGCAAATTCTATTGAGGAAGTTCTCAGACTGGCAGGTATAGAAAACTATGATATAAAAGAGTTTAAGCCGGGCGCTGTAGAAAAAATAATTCAACTGTTTCTTAACCCTATAGTATCCGGACTGCTAATAATGATTGTGATTGGAGGGATATATTTTGAACTTCAGTCACCGGGAATAGGATTCCCTCTGATTGCAGCGATTTTTGCAGCCATACTGTATTTTGCACCCCTCTACCTCGAGGGCATTGCGGCAAACTGGCAGGTTCTTGTTTTTGTTGCAGGGATTGTGCTGGTAGCAATCGAGATATTTGCCATTCCCGGATTTGGCATAGCGGGAGTTCTGGGTATTGCGGGAATAATTGCAGGCCTCACATTTGGGATGATCGATAAAATAAATTTCAGGTTTGGCCCTTCGCCCCTGGCAGGTAATACTGTAATAGCTGCCTTCGCCATTGTATTTATTTCTATGCTTACTGCATTTATATTATCGATCTGGGGAAGCAAAAAGATGCTTACATCAAACAGGCTGCTTGGGCGTTTTGCCTTACAAAAGATTCAGGAAACAGACAAAGGATATGTTAGTGTTGACGTAGGAAAACAAAAATCTGTTGTTGGTATGACGGGTATTGCATATACGGTTCTGCGACCCTCAGGTAAGGTGATGATAAACAATGAAATATATGATGCTAAATCTGAAGTTTCATATATAGAAAAAGGTATGAGGATTATAGTTAAAAGAGAGGAATCAGGCCAGCTATATGTTCTTAAATCAGATTAATAATGAAAGGATTCAGTACAAGGGATTATAAAAGAGAAGATTATAATGCTGTTCAGAATATTTGGATTCAGACGGGAATGGGAGGAGCAGAAAGAGGTGATAATGCAGACACGATAGATGATAGCATTAAGATAGGCGGACGAATGATCCTTCTATATAATAACGGCACAGGAGAAATAATTGGCACTTCATGGATGACCTTCGATGGAAGAAGGATCCATCTCCACCACTTTGGAATACTTCCCGGCTTCCAGGGAAAAGGACTTTCTAAAATACTCCTGCAGGCATCACTGAAACATGTAAAGGAAAAAGGTTACCAGGTCAAGCTCGAGGTCCATAACACAAATATTAAAGCAATCAATCTCTATTCAAAGAACGGCTTTGATTATCTTGGAGACTATGATGTGTATATAATTAGAAAACCTGATAAAATAAATAAACAGGCTTAGATTACCGGAACTAAGACCTGGCCTTTCGTCTTTTGGCTTTCGTCTTTAGCCTATAAATATTATCTTTGGGGTGGTAGAATTTTTTTATAAAAAAAGAAAAAGGGTATGACTCGTACGATAACTTTCAATAAACTGAGAGAAATTAAGGATCAACTTCCAACTGGAGGGGTTAAAAAGATAGCATCTGAGCTCGAATTAAGTGAAGATACCGTAAGAAATTATTTTGGCGGATGGAACTATGACCGTGGCGAAAGTGCAGGAATTAATATTGAGCAGGGTCCTGACGGAGGTATTGTTACCCTTAACGACACCACTATACTGGATATGGCCGAGAAAATGATTGGCTCCTGATAAACCTGCCATTATTATTTTCCTTTATATGCTTTATAAGTATTAGCTAGCTCTTACCGGGCTTCGATTTTTTTGTAATTTTCCAAAAATTAAATCTACAAAGCTATGAGAAGAGCAAGTTTCCTTTTATTTCTTATGGTAACTGTTATTGCCGGATGTTCCAGCAATAAAGAGGTAAATATTGATCTTAAATACGATCAGAATATTAGTCTCGAATACGACCAAGTAATAGATGCATACCAGCAACTTGCAGATGCATACAGTGAAGCCAGTCTTTCAGTTATAGGATATTCGGATATCGGCAAACCCCTTCACCTGTTTATGATGTCAAAAGACAGCGACTTTGATCCGGCATCTATCAGAAAGAAAGGCAGGACAATTGTATTTATAAATAATGGAATTCATCCGGGAGAACCTGAAGGAATTGATGCAAGTATTCAATTCTCATGGGACCTGCTTGCCGGCAAGAATGATCTTAAAAAATATCTCGATAATACAGTTATAGCAATTATTCCTGTTTATAATATTGGTGGAGCTCTCGACAGAAGCAAATATTACAGGATGAACCAGAATGGACCGATCTATAAGGGAAGGAGAAGAAATGCAAAGAATATGGATCTTAATAGGGATTTTGCCAAGCAGGAGACTAAAAATGCACAGTCGTTTGCAAATATCTTCACCTACCTGAATCCGGATGTTTTTCTCGACACGCATACAACCAACGGTTCAGATCATCAATACACAATCACACTGATAGCAACACTTCATAGTAAACTTGAAGGCGAAATGGGCACCTTCTTTAAAGAAACTATGCTTCCTGCTCTTTATAAAGGAATGGAAGAAAACTCCGAATATGGTATGATACCTTATGTGGCAACAATGGGATTCGGAGATATTAAGAACGGTATTATAAGCTATAACGATCACCCCTATTATTCAACCGGCTATGCTGCACTATTCAATTGCTACTCTTTTATGACCGAAAACCTTGTATATAAGTACTTCCCCGACCGCGTCAGATCTGTTGTAGATTTTATTACGCAACTTGTAAAATTTACAAGCGAAAATAATGATGAGATAAGAAAAACAAAGGATAAAGCCGACGAGCTGGTTAAGAATAAAGATCAATTTCATCTTGCCTGGCAGCTCGATACAGATTACAAAGAAAAACTATTTTTTAAGGGCTATGAATATGTTACTGACAAAGACAATTCTGCAAGAGGAAGAAGATCTGGCCATTACGACCACAATAAACCATGGGAAGATACAATACCATACTATACCATATACAAGCCTGTTCTTTCAGTTAATAAGCCATATGCATATATAATCCCTCAAGCCTGGGAAGAAATTATCGATAAGTTTAATAATAATGGTATAGAGTCATTCAGACTTTCGGAAGATATCAATATAGAGGTAGAATGCTATTATATAGATAATGTAAATTCATCTGCCAGAGCAACCCAGGGTCATAGAATCAATAATAATGTGGAGGTACATACTATACTGCAGAATATGCAATATTACGAAGGTGACTATATAGTTTTTGTAAACCAGCATGCAAACAAATATATTGTTGAAATGCTGGAACCGCATGCACCAAATTCTTTCTTTGCATGGAATTATTTTGATCCGATATTAGAGTCTCACGATTTCTACTCGATATGGGGATTTGAAAGTCATTTATACGAATTACTGGATGAAGATACAGAGCTAAGAGCTCTTCTCGAAGAAAAAAAAGAAGACAATCCGGAATTTGCAGCAGATCCTATTGCTCAACTACAATTCCTGTATGAAAATACAGATGCCTCTGAAATAGAAAAATGGAACAGATTATATCCGGTTACCCGAATACTTAACAAGCTTGATCTGTCTGTAAATAGCCAAAGTAAGCCAAATGAAAGAATTTGATTCTGCGAAGTTCCGTGAAGAAGGACATAAAATTGTAGATAAATTAGCTGAGTATCTTGAAAATATTTCAAAAGGAGATTCTTATCCTGTTCTTCCGGATAATGATCCCGACGAACTGGCTTTATACTTCCTTAATAAACTTAATCAGGGCCCGGAACAGAATATTCAAAACATTATTGATGAATTTATAAAATCGTCAAATCACCTTCATCATCCTGGTTATATTGGTCACCAATGCACCGCTCCCCTGCCCCTGGCATCGCTAACACATTTTACTGCAGGACTGCTTAACAACGGATCTGCAGTGTATGAAATGGGGCCTGCAAATACAGCTATGGAAAGAGCAGTTATTAAGCACATATCTTCTATTATTGGATTCGATAATAAGGCTGATGGATTTCTGACTCATGGAGGAAGTGCGGGTAATCTAACCGCATTGCTCGCTGCGCGTCAGGCTATGACTGAATATAATATCTGGAGCGAAGGTGTGAAGGAAAACAGTATCCCTGCTTTTATTGTATCAGAGCAATCACATTACAGTGTCTCAAGAAACCTCAGAATAATGGGCCTGGGAGATGCAGCAACTGTAAATATAGCCGTCGACAGTAAGTTCAGGATAAGAACTGATTTACTACCTGAGACACTTAAACAGGCTTCTCAAAAAGGCCTTAGCGTTATTGGTGTAGTAGCCAATGCCTGCTCAACCGCAACAGGCTCATATGACAACCTGATAGCAATTAGTGATTTCTGCAAAGCGAATAATCTATGGTTACATGTCGATGGTGCTCATGGCATGGGTGCAATAATGTCTGAAAAGTACAGACACCTGGTCAGGGGTATTGAGAGAGCCGATTCGGTGATAATAGATTTTCACAAAATGTTTTTAATCCCCGGGCTTAATACCTGCGTACTGTTCAGGGATGGAGATCGCTCATATGAAACTTTTGCACAGAAAGCTTCCTACCTGTTTGATAAGACACATAAAAAAGACTGGTATAACGGAGCCAAGAGAACACTCGAATGCACCAAGAGCTCACTTGGCCTTCATGTCTACTCGATGTTCAGGTATTACGGTGATAAATTCTTTGGAAACTATATTGAAACAATGTACGATCTGGCCTCCGAGTTTAATAAAGCAATAAACAGGTCGACAGACTTTGAAAGCATTATCACACCTGAATCTAATATAGTTTGCTTCAGATATTTAAATAATAAGGCACTATCAGACCTGAACAATATTAATCGCCTTATACGGGAAAAAGTAATAAAAGCAGGTAAGTTTTATATTGTACAGGCTGAACTTAATGAAAAAGTATGGCTTCGTGTTACAATAATCAATCCGCAAACAACGATAAGTGATCTGCTGACATTACTGGATGAAATAAGAAGATTTGGAGAATCACCTGAGCTTACTTAACGTTGAAATCAAGCACCTTCTGACCCTCCAGAAAAGCTGTTAACCTGTCATTTTTCTTTACAGGTCCGGCACCTGCCGGTGTGCCGGTAAAAATAAGATCGCCGGTCTTAAGAGTAAAAAACCTTGATACATATGCTATAATATCTGCAAAACTGAAAATTAGACCGGAACTACTGGCAGATTGAACAGTTTCCCCGTTTTTCTCAAGACTGAATGATATATCATCTATACTGCCGAGACTGCTCACAGAAATAAATTTACCAAGTGGAGCTGAGCCATCAAAACCCTTAGAGATAGACCATGGCATAATCTCATCAGACAGGCTTTTTTGAAGATCACGGGCAGTAAAATCTATTCCAACAGTAATCTTATCGAAGTAACGATGGGCATACCTGGGTGCTATTGATCTTCCTACTTTACAGATACTTAATACCAGCTCGGCCTCGTAGTCAATGGCAGAGTCATAGTCAGGAATAAAAAAAGGTTTATCATTTCTTATTATTGCAGAATCAGGTTTTATAAATACCAGTGGCCTGGAGGGTAGTTCTCTGTTCATCTCCCGGGCATGATCTTTATAATTTAAGCCGATGCAGATTATTTTCATAAAAGGCTAAACTTATCTACTTCTGATTAAACGACCTTAACCTTATCTCGGTAAGTATCTTTTTGGTATAGAGAGGAAAATCACCCTTCATCATCCATGCATAATAGCCGGGCTCATCTTTTAATACAGTTTCAACAAGTTTTCCTTTGTTCTTGCCAAAATTGAATATCTCATTGCCATCCTTATCAAAAACTATCCTTCCGGCAAGGTCGGCATGCTTATTATATGAACTAAACTCAGATAACTTATCTATATCATTACTAAGATTATCATAACGATCGAGCTGAGCCTTAAGTATTTCATAGGTTGCTGCCGTATCGGCCTCTGCGCTGTGAGCATTCTCCAGGCTCTTATCACAATAGAACTTATAAGCTGCCGACAGGGTTCTCTGCTCCATCTTATGAAATATTACCTGGACATCAATATATTTTCTTTTTCTTAAATCAAAATCCACTTCTGCCCTTAAAAACTCTTCGGCCAGCACAGGGATATCAAACTTGATTGCATTATAGCCGGCCAGGTCGCAGCCCTCAAGGAACTTTGCCAGATCCCTTGCAATATCAGCAAATGTAGGTTCATCCTTAACATCCTCATCACTTATACCATGTACCTCGCTTGCTGAAGGACTGATAGGCATTTCGGGGTTAATTCTTTTTGTATACCACTCTTCGTCACCCTCAGGACTGACTTTAACAATTGAGATCTCAATAATTCTGTCGCTAGCAACATTAATGCCCGTTGTTTCAAGGTCAAAAAATGCGATTGGTCGTTTTAAATTTAATTCCATGGAAATTGTTACTGGTTACTGGTTACATTGCTGGATTGTTATTTCGAACGAAGTGAGAAATCTCTACTTCAATATATAACAGATCCCTTGGTAAACTCGGGATGACAATCCCCCGCGCCCTTCCTGCCCGCCGAAGCCCTGGCGTAGGTGGGTGCCTTAGTTAGGCGTTTATCATCATAGGCATCAGAAGCATAAGCAAATCTTCTGATTCACTATCATTTTCAGAAGGCAGGAATAGTCCTGCTCTTGTAGGATCCGCAAGCTCTACGATAACATCCTGTGATGAGATATTGGATAGAATCTCCAGCATAAATACAGACTTAAAGCCTATTTCCATCTCTTCACCCTCATACTGACAGTTGATTCTCTCATAGGCAGAGATAGAAAAATCTATATCCTGTGCTGAGACCTTTATCTGGTTGCCTGTAAGTTCGAGTTTAACAAGGTTACTTGCCTGGTTAGAAAATACAGAAACTCTTTTAAGCGTATTTAAAAGCTCTATTCTGTCGACCGTAACTTTCCTGGGATTCTTTGAAGGTATCACCGAATTGTAATTGGGATAGTTACCCTCCACCAGTCTGCATACTACCTTATAATCAGCAAAAGTGAAAAACGCATTTTTATCATCAAACTCCAATACCACCTGACCATCTTCTCTTGGCAGTATATTCTTAAGAAGCGATGCAGGCTTTTTGGGCAGTATAAACGAAGAGTTCTCTTCTGCCTTTGCATCGGCCCGCTTATAACGAACCAGCTTATGGGCATCCGAAGCCACAAAGTTTAACCCATCAGTACCTGCTTCTACAAAAATACCTCCCATAACAGGTCTAAGTTCATCATCAGCTGTAGCGAAGAGTGTTTTACTGATTCCGGAAAACAATACTTCTGCCTCAATAGTAAAAGAGTATTTCTTATCTTCCTTAATTGCAGGAAGAACAGGAAAGTCTATTCCATTCTGGCCCACTATACTGAATTTACCTTTTTCTGAACTTATCACAACAGCAAGACTATCGGGATTTATATCAAAGGTAAGAGGCTGCTCTGAAAATTCTTTCAGGGTATCAAGCAATATCCTGGCCGGAATGGCTATACTACCTTCCCCATCTGTATTTTCAAGTTTCATTCCTGTAATAAGCGTTGATTCCAGATCAGATGCTGTAATCTCCAGTGTATTTGTCTCCAGTTTAAAAAGAAAATTATCCAGAATCGGAAGAGTATTCTTGGTACTGATTACCTTACTAATTCCCTGCAGGTGAGCCAGTAGTTCTGTACTTGATACAACAAATTTCATATTATCGAGTAATTTAAATTTAAACAGTAAAAAAAGAGAAGTTACAAATCCCTGTAAATGTTATAATTGTAAGATTGTCACTCTCTTTGTACCGATTACCAATATTAGTAAAAAAAACCATTATCCTCAAATAAAAAATCAGTCGCTTATAAAATATTCTGCACTTTTAATTAAAGGATCAATATCGAAAAACCTTGCAATAAAAACATCACTCCCACCGTCAAGCGCTCCATATAACCTGTCGGTATCAGGTGCCGGTCCCCCAGGAGTATCAATCAACCTGGTCCAGAATCGCGCAACTACCTTATTCCCATCACTTAAGCCAACCTTAATAATTATTTCAGGCTCAGAGTTTATAATCTTTGCAACAGTTTCCTTATCAGAATCAATAGCCCATGTCTCAAAAGGAATAAAAGTAAAATATGTTATATACCTGCGAATCTTATCCTGCTTAGCATCTACTGACGGGCTTCCATTAATAAATAAACTATTCTCCTTTTTACCGGTAACAATAAGAATATCATTCATTCCGGGGTCTTTATATATAAGCTCCACCGAACTAATTATATCTGGCTTAAGATTGAATATATAATATGGCATCCAGAACTTACTATCAGTCACAAAATTATATCCAGGATCAATATCATAAGCAGGAAGTGTAACAAAGAAAGGCTTTGATTTCAGGCTCTTCCTAAAGATACTTCCATACGGCGAATCAGGATTTTTATAGATAAGGTAATTATTCGCTTTTTTTCTTCCCGTAATTTGTACCCTCAGCGGTTCAATATGCTTAACTTCCACCAGTTCCCTGTAAAGATCATCAGAAACAGGTGATTTTATTTCAACACTGGCGATAGCTTTTAAAATAAAGTCTATAGCCGATTTCCTCGCAATAAATAAACCATTTACCTCCCAATCATTACCAGATTTCTCAAGTAAGAGCGTCTTATCTTTTTCTGATATTCTGATCGAATTAACATCGTCTACCCAATCGATTGCAAAGCCACTATTACTTCTCCCATAGGGCACACGCACCTTAAAAACAATTACAATAGCAATTAATATTAGCAGTAAGGCCACCAATATGCCCATGCTTCTCCTCATTCGCTTATCCTTAATGAATATTTTTTTCTCCTGAACCAGGTATAAATAATCCCCGACATAACTACCAGCAAAACAGGTCCCAGGCTATTTAATAGCTGCCAGCTTACTTTTCCCTTACTGATCTTTTCCTTGTCGAGAAGTCTGAGTTTAAGTTCTCTTGATCTAAGATCCATTATACCCTTATCATCAACCAGATAGTTTAGAGCATTTACAAGGAAATCTTTATTACCGTATATCTGCTGTGTGCTTCGATCCTGACCGAGAGTAAGGGGAACCAGGTGATCACCTTCACGCCTGACTGCATTTCTGATAATATCTCCATCGGCTACAACTATCATCTTATTATATACACTGCTTGTAAGCAGGGGTTTACCATTATAGTTATTAATCCGGTTAGCATATAAGGATGGAAATACTCCTTCAAGTGCAACAGCTACAGGGAGATAAGATTTATTAAAAAGTTCTTCCGATGGACGTTCCCTGAACTCTGATAAAGATATCAACATCGGAGGACTGATATACCTGCTGGCCGGTGAGGTAGCCAGTAATACCTTTTTACTTATATTGCTGCCCGAACCAACTGTATCTATATAATTTACAAACTCGCCCCTGACCTTATTGATAGCCCTTGTTACCGGGCTTCTGAGGGATGGATAAAGCAGAGGATTATATAGCCATTCAACAGGTATTGGCTGCTGTTGCACACCTTCAAAACTACTGATAAGGGGTATTATCTGGCAGTCGAGATCCTGAATTAAGACAGGATTGACTCTTACGCCGTATTTAAATAGCTGGTCCTCTATTTCAAGTGGTTTATAAAATGCCATACTCCCTCCTGCTGAAAGACTGTCTGTATTTACATAGACTGCGTCGACAAGCCACATAACCTTGCCTCCCTTCATTATATACTGATCTATTACAAGTTTATCCTCTTCAGTAAAAACACTTTCAGGTTTAGCTATTACGATAGCAGAGTAAGGATCGAGTATTCCGGCTACGCCATTAATGGTACCCCTGTCGATAGTAAAGAATTTGGCCAGCTCTAGTGTCAGGTCAGCTACTTCAACTTCAGCAAGTTCATTATGACCTTCAATAAATGCTATACGATAAATAGTATCGGATGTAATTGTGGCTATTGAGCTTATCAGTTCATACTCCAATCCCTCAATTGAATGAGTTAGATTCTGTTCGGCAGGTATAGCAGGATTATTGCGCAGAAAATTTACTGGCATCTCTATCCCGTTATAATTTACAATTAAGCCAGGAAATATTATTTTTTCCGATTGCCCCCCCTCTTTATCTTCAGCCATTATTGTTACCGGTACAAGACCCTTGTTTATAAGCGACATCTGGTACCTGTATCTCTCTTCAGGATCATCTGATCCTGAAGGATTTATAAACTGGTAATCCACCTTCTTTCCTGAAGCCAGCCTGAATTCATCCAGTTTAGCAGTAAGCTCCCTGCGTAATCTCGAAAATTCAACTCTCAGGTCTCCATCCAGAAAAACCTGGATAAAAATATCATTCTCAAGCTCATCCAGAATTATTCTTGTCTGCTCCGAGAGGGTATACCTCTTTTCGGAGGTAAGATCAATCCTTAGATTTATTTTCGCAAGCAGGAGGCCAAGAATAATAAGAAGAAAGATTATCGATAAAAATTCGCTGATATATTTTGCTTTACCTTTCATGCTACTTATTAATTCTTCTTCCATTTAGCTGATATCAATACCAGTCGTGTTGATTCCAGGAATATAATAATGCATATAAAGAAATAGCTAATATCCTTTATATCAATTACACCACGGCTCATAGATTTATAATGCTCATTTATACCCAGAGATGATAAAAATGACTCCACCTTTTTAAACCCCTCAACAAGTGAAAATATTTCAAACCCTATATACATAATTATACTTATCAGCACTGCGATAATAAATGCAACTACCTGGTTATCTGTTAATGACGATGCAAACACTCCGCAGGCAGCATAAATTGAGGCAAGGAAGAATAGTCCTATATATGCTCCCCATGTTCCTCCAGTATCCAGATTCCCCGGAGTCTCGCCCATATAGTATACAGATATATAGTATATCAGTCCCGGTAACATTGCCAGCAGCACCAGAGCTACTCCCCCAAGAAACTTACCATAAACTATCTGTCGCTCACTTAAAGGCCTTGAAAGGAGAACTTCCATCGTTCCATTCCTCTTTTCTTCTGCAATTGTCCTCATTGTTACAGCAGGCACCAGGAAAAGGAAGATCCAGGGCGAGAGTATAAACATTGTATCCATACCTGCGTAAGCACTGTCAATAATATTCCATTCTCCGGGAAGAATCCACATAAACAGCGAATTGATAAGCAGGTAGACAATTATTACCACATAGCCTGTAAGGTTATTAAAAAAACCACCAACTTCTCTTTTAAAAATCTCTAACATCCATTAATCAATTTGGTATATAAAAATAATCAAAAAGATAATTCATCATTTATAATCACTTTAACATCTTTTATATTCATTAGGTAAACCTGGTGATAATAAAAATTCAGAATCTGCTTATAATTAAAGTCTCTGGTAGCCATTACCATTGCTCCTTCCTGACAGAGTCCAACCCCATGACCATAGCCTCTTCCTGAAAAATGTAAATTATCTCCTTCGTCACTGATCGAGAAAAATGTTGATCGCAGGCTCCAGTCTGCCCGTATAACACTCAGGGGAATTAATATTTCTCCCAGTCTATAGCTATGCATCCTGCTGTTTTGTGTAAAAGATAAGTCTGCAGGTGAATTAATGACCTTACCACTTTTATCCTGCAGGTATCGAAGCCATTCGTCCCTGGAAATATCTTTCTCCCATAAGGCATTTCTCGAGAATGCACAATAAGGGTCAAATACTGAAACCAGGTTGGGTAAGGATGTTAACCAGACATTCTCAGAAGAGACTGTTTCTCCGCCACAGTTTGAATGAAAGGGGGTTAATACAAGTGCAGAGTCTATGTCGGTAAGAACCTGGCCTTCGGTAGATTTAACAGCCTTATCGATTGCTGCTACAGTAGATCTGCCATGGTAAGCCTGGCAGTGCACATCGTCGCATAGATCATATCCTTCATCAGCATGTTTCCCCATATGAAGGTAGGCATACGTGCGAGCTATCACTGCCTGTGTCTTAAAATATTCAGGATGTCCCTTATACCCTCCTTCAGCCTGCACTACACCAGAGATATAATCATCCATACCAAGTGTGTTTATTATCTTAAGTTTACCCAGCGATGAGCTGAAAGTAAAATCTCCCCGATAGTCTCCCCTGTCGCCCGGTATAGAAGGGTTCAGCAGGTTAATATATCCACTGTCCGACACTGATATCAGGTTTATGCTATCAGCCAAGTAGCCCTTATGTTTATATCTGCTGACAGCTACTTTCTCCCCTGCCCTGCAAATAAATAATATTTCACCCTGCTCAAGTGATATAGTATTTTGTCCGTTTAAAAGAAGCTGGCAGTTGCTATTACTGATTCTTATAAGGGCAGATTCACAATTATTTCCATAAAATACCCCTATCCTTACCTGAGCATCAGCAGTAATAAATAATGTAAATAATATAACCGAATAGACAAGCCTAATTAACATTATTTATCAGTCTGAGAGAGTTATATATATCCTGAGCTACCCGCTGGGCTGCTCCCTTGCCTTGAAGATCTGCCTTAAGCCTTGCATAGTCTTCCTTCATTACATCACGTTTCCATCCGCCTGGTAAAAGACTGTTTAATTCACTCACTATAATTCTACTTCTCATCTTGTTCTGAATAAGCTCTCTGACAACTTCCCTGTCCATTATCAGATTCACAAGAGAAATAAAACGAATATTTGCGAAAGCCCTGGCGATAATATAAGAAATCCATGAAGCCCTGTAACATACTACCTGAGGTACTCCTGCCAGTGCTGCTTCAAGTGTTGCTGTTCCGGATGCTACAAGTGCAGCATCGCAATACCTGTATAAGGGATAAGTCTCATTATATAATACCTTCACTCCTGAATCTCCAATAATATCCTTATAAATATCGGGAGACACAGTCTTAACCCCGGCAACAACGAACTGATGATCCATATAGAAATTTGAGACTCTTACCATCTCAGGCAAAATCTTCTTAACCTCCTGGATACGACTGCCTGCAAGAAGGGCAATTATTGGTTTATCTTCGAGTTTACACCTGGCATAAAAAACATCTCTGTCTTCAACAGAGTTTATTTCTCTTTCGACAGTATCAACAAGAGGGTTGCCAAAATACTTTACGCTGTAGTTATGTTTTGCGTAAAATTCTGTCTCGAAAGGAAAGATTACATACATCCTGTTGATATACTCCTTTATCTTCTTGATCCTGGATTCTTTCCATGCCCACAATTTTGGGGAAATATAATAATAAACATTTTCAACCCTGGACTTCAGAAACTCCGCAATCCTGAGATTAAAGCCTGGATAGTCAATCAGGATTACCACATCTGGTTTAAAATCAATTATCTGCTTTTTACACAAATCCAGGTTCCTCCTGATCTTCTTCAGATTTATAAGTACCTCCCAGAAACCCATAATAGCCAGATCGCGATAATGCATAAGCACCCTTGCCCCTTCCTTCTCCATCAGATCACCCCCCCAGCACAATATCTCTGCCTGACTGTCCTGAATTATCAGTTCCCTGACAAGGTTTGATCCGTGCAGATCGCCAGATGCTTCACCTGAAACTATAAAATACTTCATTTATCAGATCATTTTTAAAAGAAACACCGTCAGTGCCCATATTATTGTTATACCAAGCACTCCCTTAGCACTCTGTTCTCTGTCAAAGCGATAAAAAAGCAAAAAGGCAAACACATTTGGAAAAACACTCAGACTAATAAAATGAGTTACCACGTTCCTGCGCTGGATCATACTTATATAATCTGAGAAACTCCGATCTCCTGATGTAACAAAATATACAACAATAAAAATAATCAAGGGCAGCAGAAAGCCAACAAGAAAACCTGTCGGCATGCTGTCAGGAATATTTATGCGCTTCATTATTAGAATCTTTTCCTGATTTCATCAATACTCTTATGTGCAGTCATATCAACAGATACAGGAACAACAGAGACATAACCCCTGGCAATTGCCCATTCATCTGTATCTTCAGCTTCCGGCTCGTGATTCTGAAAAACACCCGTAAGCCAGTAGTAAGTTTTTCCCATCGGGTCTTTTCGCTTTTCAAACTCTTCCCGCCAGTTACCCCTAGCCTGTCTGCATACTTTAATACCTTTTATTTTATCTCCATTTAATGCTGGGATATTTACATTAAGACATACACCTTCGGGCAAAGATTCTTTTACCAGAGAGTTCATTACTTCTCTTACAATATTTTTTGCAGGTTCAAAATCAGCCTTCGATGAAAAACTGTTTAGTGAAAATCCCACAGAATCAATTCCATAAAGGCACCCCTCAATTGCAGCAGCCATGGTTCCACTGTAAATTACACTAACTGAAGCATTCGATCCATGATTAATCCCCGAAACCACCCAGTCGGGCTCCCTCTCCAACAGCCTGTTAATAGCTATTTTTATGCCGTCGGTAGGTGTACCACTACAGGCATATACCCTCCTCCTTTCAGTCTCATCAAGTAGCTTAACCCTGATTGGCATTTTTACAGTAAGTGCCTGCGACATACCCGATCTGCTTTCCGTTGTCGACACAACCACTACCTTCCCAAATTCCTCCATCAGATCGATCAGTGTCTTTAATCCGGCAGCATATAAACCATCATCATTTGTTAGCAGAATTAATCTGTCTCCTTTTTCTATCTTCATATTTCCTAAATCATTATTTGCAATTCATTCGATAGTCTTTTGCTTTTCGCCCCATCTCAGTAGGCCGTAGCCACGAGCACTCAGGACGGAGGTGGTACCCTTCGCCTCAGTACACAAAGATAGACAAATCCGCTTTCCCGGAATAAACTAAATCAACTTCTAAATATTTTTTTCAAAATTACTTACTTTTGCTGTGTCACTAAGACATAACAAATCCTATTTATTACTATGAAGATCTCTTATAACTGGATAAAACAATACCTGGATATCGATAACAGCCCTGCTGAGCTTTCTGAAATACTTACCAATATCGGCCTTGAAGTAGAAGGCATGGAAGATTGGGTATCGATAGAAGGAGGTCTTGAAGGTATTATTATAGGTGAAGTAACTGAATGTAACCCTCATCCTAATGCAGATAAATTAAGTATCACCAAGGTTGATATAGGGCTGAATGAGCCTTTACATATTGTGTGTGGTGCACCCAATGTTGCCAGGGGGCAAAAGGTTCCCGTTGCAACAATAGGGACGAAGCTTAAATTCAATAATAATGAGCTGGTAATAAAGAGATCAAAGATCAGGGGAGAGTTATCTGAAGGCATGATATGTGCAGAAGATGAACTGGGGCTGGGATCATCTCATGAAGGAATCATGGTTCTTCCCGCCAGTGCTGTGGTTGGTACTGAAGGCTCTGACTATTTCCCTGTAGAGAGAGACACAATTTTTGAGATCGGACTAACACCAAACAGGATAGATGGAGCATCGCACTATGGTGTAGCAAGAGACCTTGCTGCATACTTCAACCTGCAGAAAAAGTCTGCTGCTTTAAAACCTGATATCAGCACATTTAAAGTTGATAATACAGATAATGTAATTCCTGTTATTGTAGAAAACACAAGAGATTGCCCACGGTATACAGGAATAACAATAAGTAATATTAGCGTTAAAGAATCACCAGACTGGCTAAAAAACAGGCTAAAATCAATAGGCCTGACTCCAATAAATAATGTTGTTGATATTACCAATTACGTTCTTCATGAGATTGGACAACCTCTTCATGCCTTCGACGCGGATAAAATTGAAGGAGGAAAAGTAATTGTCAGAAATCTGCCGGATAAGACAAAGTTTATAAGCCTTGATGAGATGGAAAGAGAGCTTTCCGGGAAAGACCTTATGATATGTGATTCAAAGGGAGGTATGTGCATAGGAGGTGTTTTCGGCGGACTGAGATCAGGTGTTAACTTCGAAACAAAAAATATTTTCCTTGAAAGTGCATATTTTAATCCTGTTTCAATAAGAAAATCTGCACGAAGACATGATTTAAATACCGATGCCTCGTTCAGGTTCGAAAGAGGAGCAGATTATGAAAATACACCCTGGGCATTAAAAAGAGCTTCATTATTAATTAAAGAGCTGGCAGGGGGATCTGTCTCATCAGATATTATTGATATATATCCGGAGAGAATCGAAAAGGTCAGTTTATCCGTTACATACTCAAATATTAAGAGGCTGATAGGCAATAATATAGATAAGAAACTTATAAAGAAGATACTGGAATCTCTTGATTTTGATATCTCTTCGGAATCATCTGACGGGCTGAATGTTGTGGTACCCTCTTACAGGGTCGATGTTAGAAGAGAGGCGGATGTAATAGAAGAGATTCTGAGAATATATGGTTATAATAATATTGTTATCGGAAATAAGGTTAATTCAACTCTCAGCTATATCGAGAAGCCCGATAACGAGAAAATAGTTAACAGCATCTCAGAAATGCTGTCAGGATATGGTTTTATGGAGATTATGTCTAATTCGCTTACGCAGGCAAGCTTCTATGAAGATAATCCTGATTTTGACAGATCTAAACTTGTTATGCTTGCCAATCCTCTTAGCTCCGACCTGAATGCTATGAGGCAGACACTTCTTTATGGAGGTTTAAGCGCAATTGAAAGAAATATTAACCGGCAAAGTACTAACCTCAGGTTTTACGAATTTGGAAACTGCTATTTCAGAAAATCGTCTGAAGCAGCAAAAGTTGGTGATTATACTGAGAAATATTACCTGGATCTTTTTATTAGCGGTAACCAGACTAAAGAATCATGGAATATGAAGTCATCTCCTGCAGACTTCTTTCTGATTAAATCAACAGTTAATATGATACTCGAGAAAGCAGGGGCCGAAATAAATAATATCAGAGAAAAAGATGCTGAAAAGGCATACTTCAGCGAGGGACTTAAATATAAGTTAAATGGTAACACTATTGCACTGCTTGGAAAGATAAGCAGGAAAACCACTGCCGCATTTAATATAAAACAGGACGTCTTTTATGCCTCAGTCGACTGGAGCAGGATATTGGAGATTATAAAAAATCTTAAACCCGGCTTCCATGAACTTGCGAAATTCCCGGCTGTCAGGCGCGATCTTGCCCTGCTTGTAAATTCAGATATTAAATTCGCCGATTTAAAGGATCTTGCATTTAAGACCGAGAGAAATATTTTAAGGGAAGTGGGACTCTTTGATGTATACGAGGATGATTCTCTTGGTAAAAATAAGAAATCGTATGCAATAAGTTTTATCCTTAGGGATGATAAACGTACTCTGACCGATAAAATGATAGATAGGGTTATGAATAACCTTGTCAGGGTTTATACAAGCGAAATGAATGCAACAATCCGATAATTCAGATAAGCGTATAAGGCTTGTTAAAGGCGATATAACTAAAATTGCCTGCGACGCAATAGTAAATGCAGCTAATAACTCCCTCCTTGGAGGCGCCGGTGTCGACGGAGCAATCCATCGTGTTGCCGGCCCCGCTTTGCTCCAGGAATGTAAAACACTTGAAGGTTGCCCCACAGGTGAGGCAAAAATCACATCAGGATATAATCTTCCATCAAAATATGTGATCCATACTGTTGGACCGATATGGAGGGGAGGACATAAAAATGAACATGAGCTGCTTGCAAAAAGCTACAGAAACTCACTGCTAAAGGCCAGCGAGAATAAATTTACATCTGTTGCATTCCCGGCTATATCGACCGGTGCCTACCATTTTCCTGTCGACCAGGCTACTAATATTGCTATTAACGAGGTAAAAAGATTTATCGCAAAAAACAGCGAACCTCACGAAGTTATATTTGTTCTGTTTACTGATGAGTTGTATAATCTTTATTTAAATCTACTTGCAGATGAATAAACTTACAGGCAGGATAAAGAGTTTCTTCTCCCTGGTTAAGTTCAGTCATACAATATTTGCTATGCCATTTGCACTGTTTGGTTTTGCATTGGGCATTTACGACAATAATAAGATCTTCGATCTGAGAGTTCTATTATTAATAATTCTATGCATGGTTCTGGCTAGAAATGCAGCAATGGCTTTTAACAGGTTTGCTGATAAAAATATCGACAGGCTGAATCCCAGAACTGCTCAAAGAGAAATACCTGCAGGCATAGTTTCTGCCAGGGCAGCATTAATATTTGTTATAATAAATTCAATTCTTTTTATAATAACCACAGGTTTTATAAATAAACTTACTCTTTTCCTCTCTCCAGTGGCTCTGATAATTATTCTTGGTTATAGTCTTACTAAAAGATTTACTGCATACAGCCATATCTTTCTCGGACTCTCACTGGCTCTGGCTCCGGTCGGTTCGTATATTTCTGTAACAGGTAAATTTGAAGTTGTTCCGATCCTCGTCGGACTTATAGTTCTGACATGGGTAGGAGGTTTTGATATTATATATTCACAACAGGATGCTGAATTTGATTCTGATAATAAGCTTTATTCAATACCATCGAGATTCGGTAATAAAGGAGCCTCCATCATTTCTTTATTTCTTCATATACTAAGTATCGCAACAGCCATCGCAACAGGTCTCCTTCTAAATTCAGGCATTGTTTATTATACAGGTGTTCTGATTTTTGCAGCACTTCTTGCTATCGAACATATTGTTGCCCGTCCGGGCGATAAGCAAAATATCAATATGGCTTTTGCCACTATAAACAGCTATGCAGGTATGACATTTGTAGCTTTTGCAATTGCCGATATATTTATTGTATAGAGTGATGCGGCGCTATTCTCTCCGGGGCCCGGCCAATCTTACACAAAACATGCTATATAATAACTTCCGGACTATAATTGAATTTTATTACTATATTACTTCGCCTAATTGCAAGTACATATATGAAAAACATTATTATTCAGGAAGTTAGGTCCAGGAAGGATCTAAGAACATTTATATATCTTCCTGAAAAGATTCACAGAAACAGGCCTGAATGGATGCCCCCCTTATTTAGTGATGAATGGGTCTTACTCGATCCGAAAAAGAACAAATCATTTTCCTATTGTGATTATATCCAGCTGCTTGCCTACAGAGGATCCACACCCGTTGGCAGGATAATGGGACTGATCAATACAAAATACAACCAGATAAAAGGTGAGCTTACCGGGCGATTCTGCTTTCTGGAGTGTTTTAATGAAGAAGATATTTCCCATGCTCTAATAGAAAGTGTCGAGAACTGGGCGCGTAAGAGGGGAATGACTAAGATAATCGGGCCCTACGCATTCTCAGATAAGGATCCTCAGGGTTGTCAGATAAGTGGTTTCGATACCCTGTCTGTTATTGCTGCTCCAAATAATGGACCATACCTGTCCGGACTAATAGAAAAGGAAGGCTATTCCATGGAAGCTGACCTGGTGGAATATGTGGCAAAGATACCTGATAAACTTCCGGATCTTTTTTTAAGGATAATGGAAAGGGCATCCCGTTTGGAGAACATTGAAATTATTGAGTTCAGAACAAAGAAGGAAATTAAACCCTATATCCTTGATATACTGGAAGTCATGAATGATACCTTTTCGTCTATTTATGGATTTGTTCCTCTGACCGACAGGGAAAAACGTGAATTTGCAAGAAGGTATTTACCTATACTGGATCCGGCCTTTATTAAAGCAGCCCGGGCAGGTAAGGAGCTTGTCGGATTTGTTATAGCTATGCCAAACATAAGTAGCGGAATGTTAAAGGCAAGGGGGAGACTATTCCCATTTGGATTTATCCATGTGCTAAGATCGCTGAAAAAAAGTACCGATCTTCTAATGTTACTTGGAGGTGTCAGAGAAAAATACAGGGGAAGAGGTATAGATGCAATAATGGGATCAAAGATTCTGGAATCGGCTGCAAAAAGCAGAATGCTAACACTCGATAGTCATCTGGTTCTGGAGAGCAACAGAAGAATGAGATCCGAGTATGAACGACTGGGTGCAGAGGTAAGTAAGACCTTCCGCATTTTTCAGAAACAGCTTTAGAACCTGAAAATAACAGATATACCGAAAATCTCCTTAAACTGAACTTTAGGCACTTTCTTCTGGTTACCATCTGCTCCAAGTACAGGTTCTCCATCCTCATCTGTTAAAGGAATAAGAGTGTCATCGTCATATATTAGATGAGTATTTAACCGCACATCAGTAAACCAGTTCAGCTTCGCGGTAGCAATCATTTCCCAATCGATATCTATATTCAGAGGGTTATGAATATAGTTTGTAAACAACCTTATCTCATTCGAAAGGGTAACAATATCCCAGAGCTCTGCTTTGTGCTCAATCTGAATACTCATACCAGGCTCATGCTTTGATCGCTGATCGGCCGTCAGACCGTGCTTGGTTTGATCAATATGTACCGTGTCAGGCACAAATGTGGCCTTATAGGAAAGAGGTGCAAAGTTAATTGAGGTATTTTTGTTTGGCTTATAGTCCAATCCGAGACCGACAGTTATGGTTGCCGGATTAAAAAACTTTGAGATAACTACAGAATCATTCGGATAATTATATCCATTTGCAAGCTGAGATTTGAATAACAGCATTGCGCTGAAATCAAATTTACCAAAGGCCTTATTGCTGAACTTTGATGAAATATCAAGAACGTCGATATTTTTTCTGACATCATACTTATTACCACCGTATCCTTCCGACATAATAAGACCATATTTAAACCTTCCTATTGTGTTCCAGCTAATTTTCTTCTCCTTATTTGTATAATTAGCGCTTCCCGAAACATCAATCAGGGTAGAGATATTGCTTTCACCCCCCTTAGTCCAGTTTTTAATAATAGCCTGGTTAAAAACAAAGGAGGCTTCAGAAAAGAACTTCCAGTATTGAGGAATTATATCTATTTTTTTTGGATCAGCCAGTCTGGTATGATCAAACTTATCCACCCCCACCCTTGCATCTGCTATCCTGGTCTCCTTATCCGGCCTCCTGAAATGGATACCTTTTTCTACAATTACACTAACGGAGTCGCGTGAGGGGCTTCCAATCCATATCGACAATTCTTCACCCCATTCATTAATCAGCCAGAGCCTGGTCATAGGGTTTGGATAATCGCTGAGCCAGATCTCTTCAGAGCCTTCAGAGCCTGTAAAAACTACTTTAGAAGAATCTTTTCTATGTGTAAATGACCTTATTACATCCATCGCAGCCTTGATAGAATCGCCGGTCATAGGGTTATTATAATAACTGAACGGGAAAAACTGGTTTGTACTAATAACTTCGCTCAGAGTATCCGAAATAACAAGAATTACACTATCCCTGCGAACAGATTGCCTGCTGATTCTTGTAGAGTCAGTAAAAAGGGCAGCTGAATCTGACCGGGCCAGTGTCATAGAAGAGTCTTTCCCAACAGAGATCGATGTATCTTTAGCAGGAATTACAAAATGCAGAGTATCCCAGAGATAGAAATTGCTCCTTGGTATTTTAATGTGATCCCACTCAAAGGCATTGATATACCACTCTGAAACATAAAACTGATCGTTTGTTGCTTCATAGAGATACCGTCCCATAGCCTTTCTTAAGGGATCATCAGGATTATTCCAGATAGAAACATCATTATACCATTTTGTTATATACTCTATTGCTTCACCTTCAGTAAAATCTATTTCATTTATACTATTTTGAATCAGTGAATCAAGTTTCCTGGGATCTATAGTCTCTTTAATTATAAGACCTATATCAGATTCATCATTAAATACTCCTTCTATTGACAAGATGGGTTCCAGAGTTAAGGGTATACCAACTGTATCCTGGCTTACACTATCAGGCTTAACCAACACTGTATCTGACCTTACCACAGAAGAGTCAGCTTTAACTGTTTCCTGTGATCTTACAGTATGGGTACTGAAAAATATTATTGAAACAAACAGTATAAAAAACTCTTTACGGAAAATATACTTCCTCATCCTAACTTTTGGTAGCTAATAATTGAATATTCAATAAATGTGGATAATTTTGCAAAAGCAATGCCAAAAATAATGCATTTATTCAATATAACGGAATTTAGGAAAGAAGAAGTATACCGTAACCTTAAAAAGAGGGACGCCTACAGCTGTTAACTATTAAAATGGCTCCAAGCCAGATATCCTTTTAATATATTTTCCTAACATTTTATTACAATAATCATGAATTTACCATATGCCGAACCATTTAAAACAAAAATGGTTGAGTCAATCAGACAAAGCACACGAGAAGAACGTGAAAAGTGGATTACTGAAGCTTCTTACAATCTTTTCAATTTAAAATCAGAACAGGTATTTATTGATCTTCTTACAGACTCCGGAACAGGTGCAATGAGTGACCGCCAGTGGTCAGAGATGATGCTTGGAGATGAAAGCTATGCCGGAGCAACTTCTTTCCGGAAACTTAAATCTGCAATTAACGAGATTACCGGATTCAAATACGTACTACCCACCCATCAGGGAAGAGCAGCCGAAAATGTACTATTCTCAGTACTGGTAAAAGAAGGCGATATTATTCCAGGAAATTCTCACTTCGATACAACCAAGGGTCATATTGAGTTCAGAAAGGCAGAAGCCGTCGACTGTACCTGCGATATAGCAGGCGACACAAAAGCCATACATCCTTTTAAGGGCAATGTCGACCTTGTAAAACTGGAAACTGTTCTGAAAAAATATCCTATCGATAAGATCCCCTTTATAATTCTGACCATTACCAATAATACAGCAGGGGGGCAACCTGTTAGCATGGAAAATATAAGGGAAAGTTCCCGACTGGCAAAAAAGTACGGAACCATGCTGATCATCGATTCTGCAAGATTTGCCGAAAACGCATACTTTATAAAGACCAGGGAAGAAGGATATAAAGATAAATCTATCAAAGAAATAGTAAGGGAAATATTCTCGTATGCAGATGGAATGACAATGAGTTCTAAAAAGGATGCCATCGTTAATATGGGAGGCTTTATTGCTTTAAGTGATGAAAATATTTTTAAGGCAGCAGCCCAGTTTAATATTATGTTCGAAGGATATATTACATATGGAGGTCTGTCCGGACGTGATATGAATGCTCTTGCACAGGGATTAATTGAAGGTACTGAATTTGAATTCCTGGAATCGAGAATTGCTCAGGTAAATTATCTTGGCACAGGACTTTTAAAAAACGGGGTACCCATCCAGGAGCCTGTTGGAGGTCATGCCGTATTTGTAAATGCACTCGAAATATATCCCCATATCCCCCGCGAAGAATTCCCTGCACAGACACTGGCAATAGAATTATACCTTGAAGCAGGTATAAGAGGAGTTGAGATCGGTGCAATTATGGCCGACAGAGATCCGATTAGCAGGGAAAACAGGTATCCTGCCCTCGAACTTGTAAGACTGGCAATCCCAAGAAGAGTCTATTCGGATAATCATATGGATTACGTTATTGCAGCCCTTACCAATGTCTATAACAACAGGAATAAAATAACAGCAGGAGTGAAAATCATCGATGAGGCTCCACTGCTCAGGCATTTTACAGTTAAGCTGGAGAGATTATAAGATTATAAGATTATAAGATTGTAAGATTATAAGATATAAGATTGTAAGATTGCATAACTATTTTGGCTACTTTTGCCAACTGTTTAAACAGATAAAGGTTTCCAATGAAAGATATGACAGCTGGCAAAGAGAGTAAACTTATTCTTAAGTTTGCCCTTCCTATGCTTGCTGGCAGTGTCTTCCAGCAGCTCTATAATGTTGTTGACAGCATAATTGTCGGTAATTTTATAGGTAAAGAAGCCCTGGCTGCAGTAGGCGCTTCCTTCCCTGTGATATTTGTGCTGATATCCATGATAATAGGGTTCGCGATGGGTGTAACAATTATTATCTCTCAGTATTTCGGAGCAAAAAAATATGATAAGGTAAGGAGGGCTATTGATACCATGTTTATCACACTCTTCTTCGCTTCAATCATTACCACAATTGCCGGGATACTTTTTAGCGAAGATATATTCCGGCTTCTGAACCTGCCGGAAGAAATTATGCCTCAGGCCCTTAGTTATCTTAATATCTACCTGCTCGGTATGGTCGGCTTCTTCGGGTTTAATGGGGTAAGTGCTATACTGAGAGGACTGGGAGACTCTATGACCCCGCTGGTATTTCTGATGATATCGACCCTTACTAATATTATTCTTGATATCATGTTTATTGTTGTATTTAAAATGGGCATAGAAGGTGTGGCTGTTGCAACGGTAATTTCACAGGGTGGAGCATTTATAACTGCTATTATTTATCTTAATAAGAACCATAAGCTTATCAGGTTCTCATTTAAGAACCTGGTGTTTGACAGGGAAATATTTAAACTGGGTAATAAGATAGGTCTTCCCTCGGGCTTCCAGCACACCTTTGTTGCTATTGGCATGATGGCCATTATGGGAATTGTAAATTCATTCGGAACAGACGTAATTGCTGCTTACTCTGTTGCCAGTCGTATTGATGCTATCGCAGTAATTCCAGCAATGATTCTTTCGCAGGCACTGGCTACCTTTGTCGGACAAAACCTGGGAGCCAACAAACCTGACAGAGTAAGAACAGGCCTGATTGCCACTGTTAAAATTACCATAATCGTTACAATAGTTACCACTGCCATTGTTGTCTTCTTTGGATCTTTCTTTATAAGAGCCTTTACTGACGACACAGAAGTAATAAGAATTGGGAATGAATATCTGACTACAGTAAGCCTCTTCTATATCTTATTTGCAATGATGTTTATGTTTTCAGGAGTAATGAGAGGAGCCGGAGAAACAATTGTTCCAATGATTTTTACCCTGCTTTCCCTATGGCTTGTCAGACTCCCTGTTGCATGGTTCCTTTCAAACCGTATGGGCACAGAACAGGGTATCTGGTGGTCATTCCCCGTTGGCTGGGCCGTGGGCCTTACACTTGCCTGGGCTTATTATTCAACCGGGCGATGGAAAAAGAAGGTTATAATAAAACCTGAGGTTAAAATACCCTAAACTATTTGCCCTTTCTTCATCCTTCGAAGCTTTAGCAAAGGAGGAGTCCTTTGCCCTATGCCTTTTCCTAATTTCTTAGTATTTTTATAGTCTACTAAAAATAAAATTATGATCCGATCAATGACCGGTTTTGGTAAAACTGATACCGATATACCGGGGAAAAAAATTAGTGTTGAAATACGCACTCTTAATAGCAAACAGACAGATATCAATGTTAAGATGCCATGGCTATATAAGGAAAAGGAGATTGAAATCCGGAATATGCTGAGCAAGGCACTTGAAAGGGGAAAAATAGATTTCTCGATACATGTTGATATAATGGGAGATCAGACTGTACCAAGAATCAATAAGGAAGTAGTTAAAAACTACCACGCACAATTATCAGAGGTGGCCGGTGAGCTTTATATTGATAATCCCGACCAGCTCCTTGCAATAATAATGAGACTTCCGGAAACACTCAGATCAGAAAAGATGCAACTGGATGATAATGAATGGGTGATTCTTCAAAAATTAATAGATGATGCTCTTAAGATGGTCAATAATTACAGGCTGGAAGAGGGTGAGGCGCTTTTGGCTGATATATCTTCGCATATTAAAAACATAGAAGCGCTACTGAAGGAAATTGAACCTTTTGAAGAGGATAGAATTAAATCTGTTAAAGAAAGACTGATGGCAGCTCAGAAACAATCAGGGACAGAAGACCTTGATATGAACCGCTTCGAGCAGGAACTAATTTACTATCTCGAAAAACTCGATATTAATGAAGAAAAGGTACGTCTGAGAAACCATTGTAAGTACTTTATTGAAACAGCCTCAGGCGAGGAATCAAATGGTAAGAAACTGGCATTTATAAGCCAGGAGATAGGAAGAGAAATAAATACTATAGGATCAAAGGCAAATAACTCATCTATTCAGAAGTTAGTTGTCAGAATGAAAGATGAACTTGAAAAGATAAAAGAACAATCACTTAACATCTTATAATCTTATAATCTTATAATCTTTAATCTTTAATCTACACATGGAAGGCAAATTGCTTATATTTTCAGCCCCATCAGGTTCTGGCAAAACTACCATTGTCAAACATCTCCTGGCATCTGATTTAAACCTTGAATTCTCAATATCTGCTACATCGAGAGAAATAAGAGGAAGTGAGACAGATGGCAAAGACTACTACTTCTTTAGTGCTGATAAATTCAGGGAGAGAATTGACAGGGATGAATTTATTGAGTGGGAGGAGGTATATAAAGACCATTATTACGGCACTCTGAAATCAGAGATTGAAAGGATATGGAATAATGGCAATCATGTAATATTTGATGTTGATGTTATAGGAGGGATTAATTTAAAGAAGATCTTTGGAAAACAGGCACTCTCCGTTTTTATTATGCCTCCTTCAATAAACACTCTTAGTGAACGCCTGAAACAAAGGGGAACAGACAGTATTGATAATATTGAAATGAGAATAACGAAAGCAAGTAAAGAGATTGACAGGGCAGATGAATTTGATTTGATTATTGTTAATGATAATCTTGATGAAGCCTGCCTGAAGGCAGTTAAGGCAGTAAAAGAATTTATTGAAGATAAAAGATAAGCAGTGTATGAAGACAGGGCTCTATTTCGGTTCTTTTAATCCCATCCATATTGGTCATCTTGCAATTGCAAATTATATGGTTGAAAACTCTGACCTGGGAGAGATATGGTTTGTTGTGAGTCCTCATAATCCATTAAAGAAAAAATCCAGTCTGCTGGCCGATCACCACAGGGTACGACTTGCAGAGATAGCTACAGAAGATGATGACAGGCTATTCGTTTCTGACATTGAAACAAAGATGCCACAACCATCATACACAATTGATACACTTACATGGCTGAGTGAAAAATATCCTAAAAAGGAATTTGCCCTTATTATGGGTGGAGATAATCTCAGCACACTTCATAAATGGAAAAATGTTGATGAATTAATTAGCAAATACAGTCTGTATGTCTACCCCCGAAAAGATAAACATATTGACTATCCGCTTGAACTGGAAGCATTGATCAAAAATGCAAAAATAAGTCTGGTTGAGGCACCCCTGATGGAAATTTCAGGTACTTTTATACGTAATTCCATAGCCAATGGGAAAGACATACGCCACTTTCTTCCACCGGCGGTATGGAATTATATTGATGAAATGAACTTCTATAAATAAGGAGCAAAGGGGTAAGAGCTAAGGGTGAAACTCACTCTCAACTCATTCAAACCCTGAACCACTTATACCTTCCTGATTATCTCCATCCCCCTGTTAAGGGCATTTTCATTCATAGGAATCATATGATGATATCTCTCAGGAAGCGACTTTTTAAGTCCGAGAATCACATTATCCAGCTTAATAATGGGCTTAACCTTTAAAAATCCGCCCAGCACTATCATATTAAATGTCTTGGTGCTTTCGAGCTTTGCAGATTCTTCAGCTGCATCAACCCTGAAAATATTTATATCCTTTCTTTCAGGATGCCTGCTTATTCCATTGCTATCATAGATAAGTGTTCCTCCCGGTTTTACAGCCTTCTCAAATTTATCCATAGACTGTTGATTGAGAATAATAGCTGTATCAAAAACACGGATAATTGGGCTGCTAATTCTCTCCTCACTTAATATTACTATAACGTTTGCTGTACCACCCCTCATCTCCGGTCCGTACGAAGGCATCCAGCTAACTTCCATATCCTGCATAATACCTGAATAGGCCATAATTTTACCCATCGAGAGTACACCCTGTCCTCCAAATCCTGCAATTATTATTTCTTCGGTCATAAGATTCAGTTTTTTAAATTGTTAATTCTACTCTTCAGGTACTTTAAAATCACCAAGAGGATAGAAGGGGAACATATTCTCTTCCATCCATTTATTCGACTCTACCGGTGTCATCTTCCATCCTGAAGGACAGTTTGAAACAACCTCAATAAAACAGGTTCCCCTGTTTAATTTCTGGTATTCGAAAGCTTTCTTAATTGCTTTTTTTGTTTTTCTTACATTTCCGGGTTTATGAACAGCCTGTCTTGTAACATAATATGTTCCTGGCAATGTGGCAACAATATCTGTCATCTTTAAGGGATTACCCATCATACTGATATCCCTGCCATAAGGTGATGTGGAAGACTTCATACCCTCCAGTGTTGTTGGAGCCATCTGCCCGCCTGTCATACCATAAATACCATTATTAATAAATATTATCAAAATATTTTCGCCCCGGTTACATGCATGAATAGTCTCTGCAGTACCTATAGCGGCAAGGTCGCCATCACCCTGGTAAGTAAATACGTACTTTTCAGGAAGCAGTCTTTTTATGGCGGTGGCAACAGCAGGGGCCCTGCCATGAGCTGCCTGTTGTATATCCAGGTCGAGAAAGTTATACATTAGTACCGAACAGCCAACCGGTGCTACACCAATTGTCTGGGCCTGGATATCCAGTTCCTCAATTATTTCAGCTATTATCCGGTGAGTAGTACCATGTCCACATCCCGGGCAATAACTGGTAACATTATCTGTCATTACCTTCGACTTGGAGTAAACCAGGTTCTCGGGCTTAATAATTTCTGCACTTGTAATATTATCAGCCATCACTTAACCTCCTATTATTTTTGATTTCAAATTCTCTACTACTTCTTCCGGGGTTGGAACTATACCTCCCATTCTTCCCCAGTGTTCGACAGGCTTCTTACCATTTACAGAAAGCCTTACGTCTTCAACCATCTGCCCGGCACTCATCTCAACGGTAAGGATACCCTTAACCTGATCTGCCAGTTTATTAATCTCTTTGGAAGGGAACGGAAACAGGGTAATTGGTCTTAATAAACCAACCTTAATTCCTTCTTCCCTTGCAAGCTGAACTGCCTTCTGGCAAACCCTGGCACTTGTACCATAGGCAACAAGCAAATAGTCAGCGTCATCACAATCAAATTTTTCAAATCTTACCTCATTTTCTTCTATAGTTCTGTATTTAGCCTGTAGCTTATGATTAAACTGCTCCTGCTTTAATGAGTTAAGATCGAGCGAGGTAATAATATTTCTTTCCCTGTCGGGTGTTTTACCTGTTGTCCCCCATTCAGGAAGATCCTGTGATCTTTCTTTCTGAGGATTCAGGTATACCTTTTCCATCATCTGGCCTATAGCACCATCTGACAGGATCATGGCAGGATTTCTGTATTTAAATGCCAGTTCAAATCCCAGGTCAACAAAGTCGGCCATTTCCTGTACCGAAGCAGGTGCAAGAACAATAAGTTTATAATCGCCATGACCACCTCCTTTAACTGCCTGGAAATAATCGGATTGTGCTGGCTGAATTGTTCCCAGTCCAGGGCCTCCCCTCACAACGTTTACAATCAGACAGGGCAATTCTGCGCCGGCTAT
The DNA here is from genome assembly GCA_964634565.1 of uncultured Rikenellaceae bacterium. Lineage (GTDB taxonomy): Bacteria > Bacteroidota > Bacteroidia > Bacteroidales > VadinHA17 > JAUVKT01. The sequence continues at coordinate 40,712 of CAZWLP010000005.1, forward strand.
ATAGGTTATTCCTTCCTGCTTAAGACTTATTCCTGGTGATGACGATGAAGTCATAACTTTTTTTCCGCATCCGGCTCCGCCATATACCATATTAATTGCAGCAACTTCACTCTCAGCCTGCAATACTACCATCCCGGTACGCTCATAGGGCTTTTCTGCCATAAGATACTCCAGCACCTCACTCTGTGGTGTGATAGGATAACCGAAATAGGCATCAGCACCCGCGCGAATTGCAGCTTCTGCAATCGCTTCGTTACCTTTCATTAATTTTAATTCCTTTTCCATTATGTATGTGCTATTAATATTTTATGAAATTTTTACTTTATAAACCGTAATTACTCCATCGGGGCAAACAACGGCACAATTAGTACAACCGATACATGCATCAGGGTTAACAGGTTCGGCATAATTATATCCTTTCCCGTTTACGTTGGGCGACTGGGCAATAACCTCTGTAGGACAGGCTACAACACAAACCCCACATCCCTTACACTTTTCGGTATCTACTACAATTGATCCTTTAAATTTGGCCATATCAATCTGTTTATGATGTTAATATTATTTACTATGATCCTTATAAAACATATTTAATCTTTCTTTCAGCTGAGGGAACATTTCCCGTGGTATCATCGATACACAGGCTCTCACACCCTCTGAGTGACTACTCCCAGTTATACCGAGACTGATTGCACTAATCCCATATCTCAATAATTCTGTAAGAAGTGTATCTCCTGACATTCCGGGATATGCCAGTGTAAAATAGAAACCATCGGCAATTGGTTCGTCGATATCTGTATCATACACAATATCAAATCCATTCTCCAGAAACATACGCTTCATCACCCTGGCTTTCTCTCCATATTCCTTTACATCCTCTATATAGTTGTACTCCCCATCATTAACCGCTTTCAGTAAGGCAGTCAAACCGGCCTGTGCCGACTGTGCTACCCCGGCCGAGAGGGCGTAAAGGGCACCGAAAATAACAGAGTGCCCGAACATATCTGAATTATAATACCTTAACAGATCAGGATATTTCCTGTTATACAGGTGGTCAGACATAACCATCATTCCAATCCTCTGGCCCGCATAGCTAAAGGCTTTAGAGCTGGAAATCAACAGAATATAGTCATCGCAATACCTGGCTACCGTAGGCTGATAAGGAGCCTTTCCCGGCTGAGAATAATCCTTTCTGAAATCCATTCCAAAATAAGCCAGATCTTCAATAACAACTACATCGTATTTCTTGGCAGTTTCGCCTATTATCCTCAATTCCTCTTCTGTAAGACATATCCATGACGGATTATTAGGATTTGAATAAAGTATACTGGATACCTTTCCTGTTTCCAGGTAAGACTCAAGCTTATCCCTTAATTTTGCTCCCCTGTAATCGTATACGTCGAACGACCTGTAATCATGACCAAGTATCTTAACCTGAACTTTCTGTACCGGAAAACCCGGATCGATAAATAAAGTACCTTCTCTGGAAGCATCGTTACGATTAACAACCATAAAGCTGGCCATCCCACCCATCATAGATCCGACAGTTGGCACACAACCGCGGGGATCAACATCAATATCAAGAAATAATTTCAGAAAGCGTGAAGTCTCACTTTTAAGCTCTCTTTTTCCTTCTATATTAGGATAAAGCGACGCAAGTCCGTCATCAAGAGCTTTCTTCTCGGCCTCAATACCAATAACCGGAGCTTTTAATCCGGGAACACCCATCTCCATCCTGATATATGACTCACCGGATTCCCGCTCCAGATTATTCGACAATTTTACTATTTCCCTGATACTTGCTTTTCCAAGAGAACGAATTCCTATCTCTGTGACTTTCTTCTCGATTACTTCTACAGATAGAGGCAGTTTGCTCATAAACATTTAAAATAATTATTAAAAAAGTCAGGGGTAACCTGTTAGAGCTACCCCTGTATTTTATATTGCCGTCCGTTTTAGCAATTGCATAATATCAAAAACAGGTAAGTCAATAATAGACAAAGCCATAAAATTGCTTCTATATTTAAATATAGTATCTAACATTTCAGACATTCTGATATTGGACCCTAAATATACAAAATCTATTTCTCATTAAAACCTGTTATAAATCAGTTTTACTTCTTGCTGCAAAAGCCAGAATGATACCCAGAATAATTCCATAAAATGCAGCTATAAGTACCCTTAATTCTTCGGGCATTAAAAAATTAACTGTCTGTGCCGGTATCCAGAACAAAAATATAGTCTTTTTAAGAACAAAATTATAGTGCATCTTCCAGTCGATATTTTCAAGAATACCCCTTATATCCATCCGGGAGAATAAACCTGTCAGGGTACCTCCTGTTTTTTCAATATGAGAGTCTGTTATCCGGTGGACAGTCATAAGTACAGGAGCGTAAAAAATATTTAAAAAGAAACTAATACTGAATGCAGACAGTAACTTACCCCAGCTCAGCCGACCCTCCATATAAGCTGATGCGCCATCAACACCTATAAACTCAAGTAATCTTGGTGCTCCGCTGCCAAAAATAAGAAAAGCAGCCTGTATTGTCATTCCCAGGAAGCCCCAGACAATAGCCCTGGGCAAAATCCCAAATCCTTTCTTTACATATCTACCTGTCCGTATTCGCAAACCTATCAACTCCCCTATTGTTGCCAGTACTGCAAACTTTAAAAAACTTAATAGAAACGGGAACCTGGCATACGCATCCCTGTAGAAGGTGTAAGCATCGTTAAAAATTATAAAGGGAGAAAATATTAATACAATAAACAGTACTGTTACGAGATCTGATCTTTTCATAAAATATTATCCATTAACGTGAGCGTGGCGAACCAATAACTATTTAACATTTTCCTTCTCTATCCTTATCCTGGCATCAACAGCTACTATACCATCCGGAGATCCCAGCAAGGGATTAAGGTCCATCTCAAATATCTCTGGAGCAGCTTCGAGTAATGCGGAAATCTTAAGTATTGCCGACCTGTACTTTCCTATATCTATCCCTGGTCTGCCCCTTACTCCCTCAAGCAATTTATATCCCCGGAGCGAGCATATCATATTATCGGCCTCGCCTTCAGAAAGAGGAACAAGCCCACTGCTAACATCCTTCATTACCTCTATAAAAATCCCTCCAAGACCTGCCATAACAAGATGTCCAAAGCCTTCTTCTCTTTTTGCACCGATAAAAAGTTCTGTTCCTACTGCCATCTGCTGCATTAATACAGCTTCTGTATCTCTTATCGACATAAGCCTGCCAAATTCACTTCTCACTTTCTCAATGCTATCCACTCCCAGTACTACTCCTCCAACATCGGATTTATGTACCGGTCCTACAACCTTCATTGCCACATTTGGACCAAAGAGCCGGTACCACTCTACTGCCTTTTCTACGCTGGAAAAAACAGCTTCCTGCACCCTGTCAATACCGGCGGCATCAAGCAATTCGGAAACCTGCCCGGGCGAAAGATAACCATTGTCAGACCTGTCGATTAAATCCCTGATCTTCTCTTTGTCGTTATCAGGCTTTATATTATCATTCTTAAACCTGGGGCTATTTATAACCCTGCAAAGAGCACCGGCAAATACAACCTCATCCGGGAAATTAATCCGCCCCTTTGCAATAAAATCTCTTACCTCCCTTCCGGCTGTAATCATTGATGGCAATACAGGATAAACAGGCTTTTTCATGGTCTTCATTTTCTCATCCAGGACATTGTAAATATCATCCAGCGGAAATAAGCCGGGACTGCCGAAGATAACAGCAACAGCATCGATAGTATCAAAATCGTTCTCACATGCATCGAGGGCATAGCCAAGTAACTCTGCAGTACATGTAGCAAGAAGATCTATTGGATTGGAAACCGAGGATCCGGGAAATAGCTTCTCCAGAAGACTATCGGCCCTTGCACCCTTAATTGCAGGCACATCTATACCTCCCCTTGCAAGTTCGTCTGTCATCATAACAGCAGGACCTCCGGCATGAGTAACAATTGCCATATTTCGTCCCTTCGGTAGAGGATTAAGAAGAACAGACGCAACAGACGCAAGCTCCAACCTGCTATAGCACCTTATAATTCCTGCCTTTCTGAAAAGTGCATCTACGGCTATATCAGGATTGGCCATTGCTCCTGTATGAGATGACGCGGCCCTGCTTCCGGCATCAGAAGTACCTGCCTTTATTGCTGCTAAATGACAGCCCTTTGATATTAAAGAAGAAGCATGTTTTAACAACATTTCGGGCTTGGAAACACTTTCTATATAAAGCACTTTAACATTAGAAGAGGTTTTGTTATCGTAGGTTTCATCAAGGTATTTCAATACATCTTCCACTCCCGTATGGGCACTGTTACCAACAGAAAAGACACTTGAAAAAGATACCCCATTCGGAATGGCCGACTCCATAATAAAAACTGCCGTAGCACCAGAACCCGAAATAAAATCTATGCCCTTAGGATTAAGTGCAGGAAGAGGTTCGGTAAAGACTCCATTATAAGTCTGGGTAAGAACGCCGATGCAGTTTGGTCCTATTAAACAGGCACCTGCTCCCTCAATAATATCGACAATTTCCTTTTCAAGCTCAGCTCCCTCTGTACTCTCCTCACCAAAACCAGCCGACAAAATTATAAATGCCTTTGCTGATTTGTTATGGGCCAGCTCTGCAACACTATCCTTGCAAAATCTTGCTGCAACAGCCAGTATTGCAAGATCTACCTGGGGAAGATCCTTACTATCGCGAAAAGATTTTATTCCCTGCACTTTATCAGCTCTGGGGTTAACTACAAAAAGTTCTCCCTTATAATTCCCGCTGATAATATTTCTCAATACCTTCCCTCCCGGTTTTGACAAATCTTCCGAGCCACCTACAACAACGATGCTGCGAGGATTTATTAATTGCTTATTTATCATGATAATAGGATTAACTGATTGATGAAAGTCCGGCGAAAGGACTAAAATATTTTATTATAACGTATAATATTATAATAGCTCAGAGGCCTCCAAATATTTTTAACCAACCTACGTTAAGAGCAACGACATAGAGATATTTTCCACCTGTTTTACTCAATATAATAAGTTTTAAATCCTGCAACAATGTATGAATTTCGAAGGAGCGAAACAATGATTTATATAAGTATTTATGATTTGATTCTATGTATATTTGCAGCTTATATACTTGAAAAGTGAATAAGCCTCTCGCTGAGATATTAAATCAAGCCATTCTTACCAGGGATGATCTTACCCTAATGTTAAATTCAGAGGGTAAAGACAGGATTATGCTCTTTAATAAATCGGCAGAAATCAAACAACAAAATATTGGTAACAAAGTATATTACCGGGGTTTAATAGAGTTCTCAAATATTTGTGCAAAGGATTGCCTCTACTGTGGTATCAGGAGAAGTAATAAAGAGGTAGAAAGGTATAATCTATCTGATAATGAAATAATCGATGCCGCACGGTTTGCACTCGATAATAATTATGCTTCTATAGCTTTGCAATCGGGCGAACTTGAAAGTCAGGCCTTTACTGAGAGAATTTCCTCCTTACTGAGAAAAATAAAGGAAGTATCAGACGGGAAACTGGGCATAACTATATCTCTTGGCGAGCAATCAGAAAACACATACAAAGAATGGTTTGAAGCCGGGGCACACAGATATCTTCTAAGGATAGAGTCAAGCGATCCTGTGCTATATGGCAAGATTCACCCTGATAATGATTTGCACAGGTTTGAAAGAAGAGTAAATTGCCTTAGAATATTACAGAAAGTTGGTTATCAGACAGGTACCGGTGTAATGATTGGTCTGCCCGGACAAACAATCGAACAACTGGCTAATGATCTGCTTTTTATCAGGGATATGGACATTGATATGGTTGGTATGGGGCCATATATTGAGCATGCCAATACTCCGCTTGCTGAATTGAAAAATAAGCTTAGCCTGCAGGAAAGGTTTGATCTTTCCCTTAAGATGATTGCATCGCTCAGAATATTAATGCAAGACATAAATATAGCTGCGGCAACAGCACTTCAGGCCATTGATCCTCTGGGCAGGGAAAAAGCTATTAAGATCGGGGCCAATATTATAATGCCCAATATTACTCCCGGAATGTATCGCGACAGTTACTCCCTCTACGAGAATAAGCCCTGCACTGACGACGCTGCAGAAGATTGCAAAGGATGCCTTGAAGCAAGGCTTAGTATGGCCGATGCAGACATAGGTTATGGCGAATGGGGCGACTCACCACACTATAGACGTCGAAGGGCGAGAACGAAAGGTTGAAACCCTCAACTATTGGCTGCACAGCAGCCATCTCAACTTATCATTAAATTTCCTTACCAAAGAATATTGCATTCAAAAACACCTTCGTCGTACCATACCATATACCCCTGAAATTAGGGTTATCATATATCGATATTACTCTTCCACGACCGGCAGAATGAACACTCAGGTAGGCTGAGCCTGCAATCCTGCTTATATTCTCATCGGAAGAAAATCCGCTTAATAATGGTTTATCAGTATACTTCGCAGGATTACTATAGGGATCACTATCAAGATTATAGGCCGATGCGTTGCTCTTAAATACGGGAAGTATATCTCTATTATAGCCGTAGCAAAGCGGATGTGTAAGATCAAGTTTTACCTCAAAGATTGAACCCGGGATCCGATGATGCGAATAATCTGCACTGCGGGAAGCATAACTGGCTGAATTTCCGGCTTCGATGCCTGCTGCCGGTACTGGCTCAATATTTACCAGTTCGGATCTTGAGACAAAAGAGTTTCCACCTTTAAGGGCAATTAATGTACCTCCCTTTCTGGTCCATTCGACAAGTGCTCTTGAAACAGATTCAGATAGCCCCGATCCGGTAAGTATTACTACATTATATCTTGAAAGATCAACAGATCTGTCGCCATTTACCATTGTTACCGGTATATTAAACCTTGTATCGGTGATATGCCATATTTCACCTGCTTCCCTGCTGCTCGATCCATCACCTATATACATAAGAACCTCAGGTTTTTCAACTACAACAAAATCGTTGCTCCCAAGGTCTATGCCAGAAACTGTATGTCCACTTGAAAAACCATAAACAGTAATTCCGCATTCCGCTACCACATCCTTCATAAAATCGTATAGTGCATCCCTGTCGTATTTCTGGCCATAGGCCTGAATCATAATAGATCCTTCTTTAAATGCCTTGCTGAATTCTCCATCTTCGTAGGTAAACTTTCCTTTACCAAGCCTGGCAACTATTCCTGCTTCCTGGAGCATATAAAGAGCTTTCGGAGCGTAATAGGCATTCCATTCAAAGACATAGGCATATGCATCTCTGGTTGCCTGCAAACTACCTTCAGGAAATATTGGCAATAATACCCTGGGACCTTTTATACCATCTACTCCCCTCGAAGATCCAAATGCCGCATAAGGAAGGTTAAACGACATCGGAAGAGTCCATGTAGAGATATCATAAAAAATCTCCTCCTTAAATTCTGAAATCGTTTCAAACATACTTTTAATATACCTGTACTCGGGCTGATCGAGAGGTACCACATAACTGTTGCTGGCATTAAACTGTTTTCCATCAAGGCTAATATTTCTTGTAAGCCTGTAAATATTAATCTGATGGCGTAGAAGATTCTCCATAAAATGAGCAGCCCTTGCTCCATCGCCATCATCACTGAAAACATATCCCTTAATATTATCACCGGCAGCGAGGCCAAGGGCATCATTATAAAAATCAACCTGATGCTTAAGAAGCTTTTGCCTCATATTCAAACCTGCCTCAAGAGTCGACATCGATACGGTAAGCTGATTTTTTATTGCAAAGGGAAAAGAAATAATACCCGACGACACCTCTCGTAAATGTCCTTTTACCCCTGCCTGTTCAAACAGTATACCTACAGAGGCATGTATATCGGGATAGGCTGATCCTTTACCAAGGTAAAAATCATCAAAGCCTTCCTCAGAATAATAAAGGCTGCCAATTGCATCAAGATGTTTAATATGATACTCAGCTATCTCTGTAACCAGTTTATAATTCTCTTTAGGAGTTAGTGGATTCTCTCTTGTTCTTACTCCCGGCTGGAAGAAAAAAGTTGAGTTTGCACCCATCTCGTGGTGATCGGTATTAATATTTGGTTTCCACCTGTGAAAGGCAGCGACTCTTCCGATCGATTCAGGATGCTGAAGCATAATATAATCCCTGTTAAGATCATACCAGTAATGATTTGTTCGTCCACCTGGCCATGCTTCACTAAACTCTATTGAATTTGCATCTGGATTCAGATTTGCACTTTTATACATATTAACCCATGTGGCATGCCTGTTAAATCCGTCAGGGTTAAGACAGGGATCGAGCAAAACAACGGTGTTTTCGAGCAATTTATCAATCTTGTCCCCATTTCCTGCAACAAGATAATAAGCCATCAACATCGCAGCATTCTGAGAACTTGATTCGTTACCATGCACCCCATAGCCGAGTTTCACCACCACCGGCATATCTGATATATCGATGTCTGACGACTTTGCCGGATCGCTAAGAGCGATATGCTTTAGGCGAATAGACTCAATATTTTTAATATTCTCTTCAGAACTTATTACAAGGTTCCCAAGCGGTCTCCCTTCATGCGATTTACCATATTCCTCCCAGAATGCCCTGTCTGAAATATCAGCTAGTTTAAGCATATAAAAATATAACTTATCGTGAGTCAGGTGCCATTCTCCTATCTGATGGCCGGCAAAATCCTGTGGTTTAATGATAGTCTGGTCGTAGTTAATATCCTTAGGAAGATAATAAGCCAGGTTAACCTGTGCTCCGGCATAAGATGATATTATTGCCAGAAATACTAAGGGAATCAGTCGTTTCATATTTATAATAAATTCTGTTTGAACTGCAATATTAAGAAAAATATAACAGCATGATCAAGTAAGTTATTGTTCTACAACATGAATAAGCATATTAATCACTAAGAGAGTAATTTTGTATATTGTTATCAAAATATGAGGAAATGAAAAAAAAGATAATTGTTCTGGGAACAGGACTGGTTGGTTCGGCAATAGTTAAAGACCTTGCGGGTGATTTTGAAGTAAGTGCAGTAGATCTGAGCACAAGAAATCTTGAAGGTCTGTCAGGACTGGACAATGTAAAAGCTATAAGTGCCGATCTTTCTGACGGTGATATACTAAAAGACCTGGTAAGAGACCAGGACCTGGTAATAGGTGCCCTGCCTGGATTTATGGGCTACCAATCAGTAAAACACACTATAGAGGCAGGGAAAGACATGGTTGATATTTCATTCTTCCCTGAGGATCCTTTTGGCCTCGACAGGCTCGCTAAAACGAAAGGTGTAACTATTGTAACAGACTGTGGTGTTGCTCCCGGAATGAGCAATATTTTCCTTGGGCACTACCATAATAAAATTGATGTAAGCAGGTTTGAATGTCTTGTCGGAGGTCTTCCATTTAAAAGGGAGTGGCCCTGGCAGTATAAGGCAGTATTTTCTCCCATTGATGTAATTGAAGAATATACCAGGCCTGCCAGATATATGCTTAATGGTGAGATCGTTACAAGAGAAGCCCTGTCCGATCCGGAACTTGTTGAGTTTGAGGAAATTGGAACTCTTGAATCCTGGAATTCGGACGGACTCAGATCGCTTCTGCACACAATTCCTGTCCCAAATATGATAGAAAAAACCCTCCGCTATCCTGGCACTATTGAATATCTTAGAATGCTCAGGGAGGCAGGATTCTTCAGTGATAAGGAGATTGATGTTAATGGTAAGTCTATTAAACCTATCGACCTTACAGCCAGACTATTGTTTCCTGCATGGAAGCTCCTGCCCGGAGAAGAAGAATTTACGGCAATGAGAATTATAATAGAAGGTAATAAGGATGGCAGGCCCGTTAAGTATATTTATAATCTGTTCGACAGGTATGACAGTGAGAAAAATATAACATCAATGGCCCGTACTACAGGATATACATGTACGGCCGTTGCAAATCTGATAATGGAAGGTATGTTTAACAGCCCGGGGATAAATCCTCCCGAATATATTGGAAAAACTGACGGTCATCTTCAGTTTATTCTGGAGTATTTTAAAGAAAGAAATATATTATATAAGTTGTCGTAACAGACGGACTGGTACTTTTTATATATCTACTCGAACCAGATTGCTCCCGAACATGCCGCATCTATTGACGATAGTCTTTCAATAAGTGAGTTAATCTCGGATACAGCTCCGTTAAGTTCAAGTATAATAAGTCCTTCTCTCTTATCATTGCCAAGGTTTATCCCCATGCGGGTTCTTATGGTACAACCATATAGTGAAAGGACTTTCTGTATATCACTTACTACCTCATGTCGATCTTCAATAAGGATTGCAGCCAGGGTAACCCTTGCACTATCAGGAACAATCTCTTCTAAATCACTCTTTGAGCACAAAAAAAGCTCTTTTATTTCTATGCCATAAATACTGTTAAGATCGTTCCTGAAGCTATTATATCCATCGATATCATCCCTGAGCTGCAGAACAATAAATCCTTCACGACTGCAGATATGTTCATTTAATTCATGAAATCCAAGCCGGCTTAAAATAAGGTCAGAATATTTAGTAAGGACTTTTTGTGTATTTCCCGACTCTTTAATTCTGTCAACAACTCTTATAGCTAATAGTCTTATCATACGGCTTAGATTTAAAAATAAAGATCGCGCTCACCATTTTTTATCTTATCAAGTCTCTCTCTCACTTTTAGAGCAATATTTTCATCAAGATCCTGTATTCCCTTTTCAATAGCTTTATAACCTTTCTTTGCAAGCTCAGGACCAGCATAATCTTCAATATACTCAGCAAGTGTTAGCATTGCATTTGGCGAACAGCACCTCTTAATAAATCCAGGCACAGAAAACTCCATAAAATGCTCGCCGGTCCTTCCCAGCCTGTAGCAGGCAGTACAGAATGATGGTAAAAAGTTATCATCCAATAATTCATCAATTACCTCCGACAAGGATCTCTCATCGGCAATCTTAAACTGTTCACGGTTCAGGTTCTGATCTTCATTACTGATTTCAGAATATTTACCAATCTCAATCTTTGTCCCTCCGTCTATCTGTGACACTCCATACTGCAACACTTCCCTCCTTACATTATGATCTTCTCGTGCAGTAAGTATTAGTCCGGTATAGGGCACGGCTAATCGAATAATTGCTACTAATTTCTTAAAATCATCATCAGACACTTCATACTTATCGTCTATATCGAGGCTGGCTGCATCTTTAAGTCTTGGGAAAGAGATTGTATGAGGACCAACATTATAACAGGCTTCAAGGTGGTTAGTATGTCTTACAAGGCCAAGCACCTCAAACCTCCAGTCGTAGAGTCCGAAAAGAGCACCTATGCCCACATCATCGAGTCCTGCCTCCTGGGCTCTGTCAAGCGATGTAAGACGGTAATTATAATCAGCTTTCTTCCCGCTCGGATGGTACCACTTATAAGCCTCAGGGTGATAGGTTTCCTGAAATACCTGGTATGTGCCTATACCTGCTTCGGCAACTGTTCTGAATCCTTCAATCTCAAGAGGAGCTGCATTAATATTGACACGTCTTATTTCTCCCTTACCTTTTTTAACGCTATATACCAGCTTTACATTTTCAGCTATAAACTCTGGTGAATAAGTTCGGTGTTCGCCGTAGACCAGGATTAACCTTTTCTGTCCGTTATCCTCCAGGGCCATGACTTCGTGTTCTATTTCAACATCACTTAAAGTTTTTCGCTCAGCATCGGTATTACTTGACTTGAATCCACAGTACTTACAATTATTACTACAATAATTTCCAACATAAAGTGGTGCAAAAAGAACGATCCTGTTTCCATAAACTTTTTCCTTCAATTCCTTTGCCCCGGCCTTTATCTCAGCAACTAATTCAGGATCTGTAGTATTTACCAATACAGCTGTCTCCTCCATGGTCAGTCTTTGCTTATCGAGCGACTTTGCAATAATCTTTCTTACCCTTTCTGGAGTAGGAACGCTGTTATTAATCAGGTCCCAAATTTCATCAGGATCAATAAATGGTTTCATTCGTTGATCCCTGATTTTAAGTTTTTCCGGAGTAAACTTCATTCTACAGAATAGCTATATGGTTAAAAGAATCATTCTGACAGCAAAGATAGTTACCCTGAAAATCTATCCTATGAATTTTATCATAATTGTGAAGTAAAAAACAGACAGAGGATACTGGCATTCCCTATCCACAACGACGTAGCGATATTAAGCCCTGGTATTATATTTAATTGCTTCTGCTGCTTTCTTTTACAAAATATGCAACTTTCTCCAGGGAAGTTATCATATCATATTCCTCGAGGTATACATTTGATGGCATATTAAGGGGAACAGTAGTAAAATTAAGAATACCCTTAATACCAAAACTTATAACATCTTCTGCAGTAGACCTGGCGTATTCCGGAGGTACGGTCAGAATGGCTATCGATATTTTCTTATCCTTTATTATTCTCTCCATCTCCTCCACTGAATAGCATCTTACGCCCCAATCATCGGTTCCAACCTTATCCGGATCTTTATCGAAGGCGGCCACAATATTAAGCTGGGATCTTTTCCCCTTGAAATAATGACTGATAGCCCTGCCAAAATTACCTAATCCGATAACTGCAACATTCTGACCCTGATCAGAATCAATTATATTACCAATGGTCTTGATTAATTCTTTTATGTCATAACCTTTTTTCATAACACTGGTATAACCTATCAACATAAGATCTCTTCTTACCTGTACAGCCGTAATATGCAACAGGGCAGCCAGCTCGTGGGAAAAAATATATTCACTTCCACTCTGGAGGTAGCCAAGAAGGTTTCTCCTGTATTCACTTAGTCTCTCCACTGTTTTACCTGGTAGTAAATCCATGCTATTCGATATTTGTTTATTTTATAACAATTAAATTATTAAAAGGATTAATCAATGCTCAAATTTTATTTACAAATTCTTCCAGTCTGTCAAATAAACTTTTCTGTACTTCTGGAAATGTAAGGTTTCCGGGTAGTGAAGATGATGAAATACATTCCTCTATCTCGTCTTTATCCTCTATCTCTGCTAATTCCAGTATGTCGGAAAAGAACAGCTTACCTGTTCGGATAACACCATTGTGTTTTACAGAATAGGTATTAATACACTCCAAGATAAACTTTCTTGCCCCTGTTTCTTCCATTAACTCTCTTCCTGCAGCCATATATGCTGATTCGCCTTTATCGATATGACCGGCCGGAAGTTCGAAGCTTCCTCTCTTTCGGCTCTTTACAAAGAGCCATCTCCCACAATAATATGCTCCTACAATAACATATACAGGTTCGGGAAGGCCTTCATGATTACACTTATAGAACTCGACATCAGGCATATTCAAATTTTGAACTTATGATTATGCAAGATATAATTATTATAAATATTCTTATCATATCTTTTTATATTTGCCACTGAAAATCATAGCTGTGTATATTCTTATTATCAATATCTTATTTCTGCTTGCGATAGATATTCTGTCGTTTATCACTCTTGGCAAGGGACATATAATCGAAAATAAAACCGGAGTAAGAATATTAAAAATCCTGCACCTGCTTCTTAGTCTCTGCAGCTGGATTATTTTGTTACTCATACTGATCTGGAAAGGTGATTTTGCTGACAACAGGAATATTGCAAAAATGCTTTTTATGGGATTTCTTATTGCAGCCATATGGCTGCCCAGGATAATTATAATAATCTTCTCAAATCTTGCATTTTTTCTTCGCCGGAAGTTCTTATCAGCAGCCAGGGTCATAAATTATATCGGGATAATATTATCTGTTGCAACTATCTCACTTATCGCATGGGGTACCTTCGTAGGGAGATTCGATTTCCGCTTTGAAGAAGTAAATATTAATTACCATAATCTTCCTGCCGACCTGGAAGGATTTAAAATTGTGCATCTGTCTGATATGCATCTAAGCAGCTTCCATAGAAATAAGGACCGCCTGGAAAAATTACTTACAGAGATAAATACTCTAAAACCTGATATCATTGTAAATACAGGCGATTTTGTCACAATAGCCTGGAATGAGATGGCTCCTTTTTCTGAAATACTAAATAAGTCACATAGCAGGTATGGAAATTATGCTATTCCTGGCAATCATGATGCAGGAACATATCACCCATATTACGACGAGCACCACAGGGAGTTAAATGTCAGTATCTTCGACTCTCTGCTTACAGAATCTGGTTACCTCCAGCTAAAGGATAGTTGTCTGATATTAAATATTAATGATTCAAGATTAAAGATTGCAGGTGTAATAACAAGGGGCTCTATACCTGATATAATCTTTGGAGACCTCGAAAAAGCTCTTGGGGATCAGGACGCTGATTTTACTATTTTACTTACACATGATCCCAATCACTGGTATTATGAGCTACAGGAAAGTAAGAAAGTTAACCTTACGCTTTCCGGCCATACTCACGGCATGCAATTTGGGTTAAAAATCGGAAATTTCCAGTGGAGCCTGGCCTCAAAACTATACCCGGCATGGAACGGGCTATATGGAGCTAATAATAATTATCTATATGTAAACAGGGGGCTGGGTACCATCTCCCTGCCATCAAGGATAGGCATGCCCCCCGAAATTACTGTTATCACGCTTAGATCAGATAATCAGAACCGGCGCTGACCGCCTCTTTCCTGTCTTATTCTTTCCATCTCATCAAGATATGTTTTCATCCTCTTTTCGCCCAGAACCGTCTTCAATTCCTCATCGCGGGACTTATTTAACTTATCAATCGCATCCCTCATGCCCTCGCGATCTCCTGATTTTCTCATTTCTGCCATTTTCTTCTGGCCCTCCTTTGCTGACTTAAGAAATATCTCCTTTAATTTTGCCTCTTCCTTCTTTTCAACTTTCACTATTTTCTTTAAACGTTCGAGCTGTTGATTGGCCTGTTCATCAGGACTCTGATTCCTCATTCCCTGTCCCTGTCCCCTCTGCTGGGCAAACAGACCTGTTACCATCAGAGACATTATTAATACCAGGCCTACTCTTATTACTGATTTCATATTAAAGATTTATTAATTAACACTATATATCCTAAAGACAATCAGACCCATAATTTTATTCCATTCAAAATAACAATTCTAAAGTCGACTTATTATAAAGCAAGACTGTAAGGTTAATAAAGGGAATAAATCTGCTCCTCAATTACCCTTCTGTTTATATCTGTAAGACGTGCTCTTTCTAGTAATATCCTTACTCTTTTCAACTGTTCCCTGTTTTTTCTGTAAAGCAGTTGATGAAGATGCCAGGAAGTCATTCCTACAGCTCCCCAACAAATATAGTCTACAAGGTATTTAACTTCTTCTGAACTAAGTTTTCTTACCAAAGAATATTGTTCAATAAAAGTGCTGAATAGTTTCATGTTCATCTCAAGACCGTCATAGCAGAAACCATTTATTGTCATACCAACGTCAAACAACAGTTTATCAATAGCAAACTCTTCAAAATCGACAAGTCCAATAAGTTTTTCGTTGTAAAACAGGGTATTATCAGGAAAAACATCACCATGTACGATACCTGCAGGCAGATCAAGCAGGAGTTTCTCCTCAAGATTGGTAAATTGTTTAATAAAATTTTTAGTTACATCAGGATATGATGATTTCAGAAAGGCCTCTGATTTAATTAATTCCCTGCTATCGCCAACAGATATCGCATTTTTCTTAATAATCTCCTTCGGAGGCCGTATTGAAGATAAAATGCCAACTGCTCCGGCAATCTGGGAAACAACACCCTTATTAAGCTCAGGCAGTTCGCCCTCCAGAAATTCATATACAACAACAGGTACTTCGTTCAGGAATGAGAGGAAGCCACCATCGGTTCTGGCAATTGGGTATGCTGTTTTAAAATTATTCTCCTTAAGGACAGACATCAGCAGCATCTCCTGCTCAATATTCTCAACCGACTGCTGGTCGCAAAACCTTATAAAGATTTCACCACAGGTACATTTAACTCCAAAATTCCTGTTGGCATATCCATGACTCTGATCATTAATAGATTCTATCCGACCGAGGTCATACTCTTTTAAGACTCTTTCAATTTGAAACTTATTTCCCATTTTTTACTTCCCGGGCTTTAAATAGCAATTTATGCATCCGATAAGAATGAGCCTGCCTAATATTTTAATTAGTCCCCCTCAATAGCTATATTAGATAGCTAAATTTACACAATTAGATCATAACTATAGGAATGAATAATATTATTTATCATGTTGACGCTTTTACCAGCGAACCATTCAAGGGTAATCCTGCTGGTGTATTTATTACCTCCGGCGAACTTGTAGAAGATTATATGCAGGCTATAGCGGCTGAGATAAATCTTTCTGAAACTGCTTTTCTTTCACCAGCAGAGAATGGCTTCAGAATCAGGTTCTATACACCTGAAACAGAAATAGATCTTTGCGGCCATGCGACCCTGTCTGCCGCACATATATTATATGAGCTGGGGATCGTGCCTCCCGAAACAATATTAAAGTTTTTTTCCAGGGCTGGAGAATTAAACGTCCAAAACTCCAATAATATGATAATTATGGACCTGCCGGCCTATAAATTCAAAAAGAAAAAACTTCCCGATGATTTTAAAGAGATATGCAACTTTATCCCTGGTGAATTTTACAAATGCGATCATAACTGGCATATGGCAATCCTTAAAAAGGAGGAGGAATTAATTAATGCCTCACCTGATTTTACCCGCTTAAAGAAATCTGACTATTCAAATCTTATTATTACAGCCGATTCATCAGATGAAAATATTGATTTTATAGTTCGTTGTTTTGTGCCTGGAATGGGTATAAATGAGGATCCTGTTACCGGCTCAGCTCATTGTGCTCTTACTCCATACTGGTCTGCTAAAACCGGAAAGAAGCAGTTTACTTCATACCAGGCATCAAAAAGAGGGGGTTACCTGAGGGTAGGGCTGGCTGAAGACAGGGTTCACATTGCAGGGAATGCAGTTACCATTTTCAGATCTGAGTTGATGATATAATAAACAAATATCTCAAACGCTGTTTTCAAACAGTATTTAGTATTAGTTTTGCATAAAACCTGGAAATTTACATTAAAATAAAGCAATAGATACAATGAATATCACACTTATTGGCACAGGATATGTCGGACTGGTATCAGGAACCACACTAGCTGAAACAGGTATAAATGTTACCTGTGTTGATATCGATAAAATCAAAATCGATAATCTTAGCAAGGGTATTATCCCAATATATGAACCAGGCCTGGAGCCCATGGTAAAGAGAAATGTTTCTGCCGGCCGGCTTAAATTTACTACCAGTCTGGCAGATGCGATCCAGGGATCGGAAACAATTATGATTGCTGTGGGGACTCCTCCCGACGAAGATGGCAGTGCCGATCTGCAGTATGTTCTTGGTGTTGCTGAAGAAATAGGTAAAAACCTTAATAACTACGCAGTAATTATCACCAAAAGTACTGTTCCGATAGGGACTGCTGAGAAAGTAAGAACAAAGATTGCAGGGGAGCTTAAGGCAAGAGGCTCAGATGTGGAATTTGATGTGGCCTCAAATCCCGAGTTTTTAAAAGAAGGTGACGCTGTAAATGATAGCATGAGACCCGACAGGATAATAGTTGGAACAGATTCCGAAAGAGCCTACGAAGTAATAAGAAAGCTTTATAAGCCTTTTGTGCTGAATGGTCATCCTGTAATTTTTATGGATATTCCTTCAGCGGAACTTACCAAGTATGCCGCCAATGCCATGCTGGCAACTAAAATCAGCTTTATTAATGATATAGCCAACCTGTGTGAAAGAGTGGGAGCCGATATCAATATGGTAAGACGAGGTATTGCTTCCGATTCAAGGATAGGTAACAGGTTCATTTATGCAGGCGCAGGTTATGGCGGATCATGCTTTCCGAAAGATGTAAAAGCTATTATTCGCACTGCTGACGAATATGGTTATGGATTAAAAATTATGAAAGCTGTTGATGAAGTAAATGAGCTTCAGAAAGAAGTTTTATTTATGAAGATATCAAATGTATTTAAAGATAAACTGAAGGGACTGAAAGTTGCAGTATGGGGGCTGGCATTTAAGCCAAATACTGATGATATGAGGGAAGCACCCGCTCTAACGCTTATAAACAGACTCTGCGAAGCAGGTGCTATGGTAACCGCCTATGACCCGGTGGCTATGGATGAAAGCAGAAGGAGGATAGGTGATAAAATTAATTATGGAAATGATGCATACGACTGTGTTATTGATGCAGATGCACTGGTACTGGTAACAGAATGGAATGAGTTTAAAAATCCAAACTGGAAGGTTTTGCAGAAAGTAATGAGGGATAATAAGGTTTTTGATGGCCGTAATATATACGAAAAGGAGAGTCTTACAGAGATGGGATTTGAATATTACGGAATAGGAAGATAGAGCTATGAGCATTTTAATTACAGGGACGGCCGGATTTATTGGTTTTCACCTTTCCAGAAGATTAATACAGGAAGGAAAAAGGGTGGTTGGGATAGATATTATAAACAATTACTATGATATCAACCTGAAATACGGAAGGCTGAAAGAGAAAGGAATAGACCACAGTAAAATTGAATATGGACTTGCTCAGGAAAGTTCTGTCTACCCAAACTATACCTTTATCAAATGTGATCTTAACGACCATGAAACGTTGCAGAATATATTCATGGAATATAAGTTCACAAGGGTGATTAACCTTGCAGCCCAGGCAGGAGTAAGATATAGCCTGGAAAACCCCAGGGCATATATCGACAGTAATATTTCGGGCTTCGCAAATATCCTTGAGTGCTGTCGCAACAATAAGATCAGGCATCTTATATATGCCAGCAGCTCAAGTGTTTATGGTTTAAATAAATTAATGCCCTTCTCAACAAGCCATAATGTTGATCACCCTATAAGCCTATATGCGGCCTCAAAGAAATCGAACGAGCTTATGGCACATACATACAGTCACCTGTTCGGTTTATCAACAACGGGACTAAGATTCTTTACTGTATATGGTCCCTGGGGAAGACCGGATATGGCGCTTTTTATCTTTACCAAAGCCATATTGGAAGGTAAGCCCATACAGATTAACAATAATGGCAATATGTCAAGAGATTTCACTTATGTGGATGATATTGTTGAATCGATAATCAGCCTACTTGATAAGGAGCCGCAACCAGACCCCGGATGGAATGGACTGGACCCCGATCCTGCAACCTCCCCTGCCCCGTACAGGATTTATAATATAGGAAATAACTCTCCTGTTAAGCTGATGGATTTTGTAAGGGCAATAGAGAAGGAAATGGGGAAGGAAGCCAAAAAGGAGTATCTGCCAATGCAGGCAGGCGATGTAGAAGCCACATGGGCCAATGTTGATGATCTTATCAATATAACCGGGTTCAGACCGGCCACACCAATAGAAAAAGGAATAAGGAATTTTATTGCCTGGTACAAATCTTTCTATTCAGTAAATAAATAATTAAGCAAAAAACAGGTAGCCAATAAATATAGCTGCAATAATTCCTGCAAAATCTGCTATCAGTCCACAGGTAACTGCATAACGTGTATTCTTTATACCCACCGAGCCAAAGTAGACTGCAATTATATAAAATGTAGTATCCGTTGCTCCCTGAAAGGTAGATGAAAGACGTCCGACAAATGAATCTGCCCCGTGAACAGTCATGGCATCAACCATCATTCCCCTTGCCCCAGCCCCGCTTAGTGGCTTCATAAAGGCAGTAGGCAATGCATCCACAAATCTGGTGTCCAGACCCATAAAGGCAATAGCCTTACCTATTCCGTTAATAATAATATCAAAAGCGCCCGAAGCCCTGAAAACGCCTATTGCGACAAGTATGGCAACCAGGAAGGGAATAATTTTAATGGCAATTCCAAATCCTTCTTTTGCTCCCTCAATAAAGCTGTCATAAACATTTACTCTTTTTACCATAGCCAGGACTATAAATGATACAATCACTGAAAATAGTATAAAGCTCGCTGCAAAGGTTGATATACGTGCTATTTCCTCCCTGGGAAGAGAGCTGAAATACCAGATGATACCCAATATTACAGCCGTCATACCACCAAGATAAAGTAAAATGGTCCTGTTAAACAGGTTTATCTTCTGGGCAACGGCAACAGAAATCATTCCTGCAAGGGTCGAGAAAAATGTTGCCAGGAGGATAGGAATAAATATATCGGCAGGGTTTGCAGCTCCAAGCTGAGCCCTGTAAACCATTACACTTATAGGTATTATTGTCAGGCCCGATGTATTAAGAACAAGGAACATTATCTGTGCATTTGATGCTACATTCTTTTCCTTATTTACTTCCTGCATCTCCTTCATTGCCTTAAGTCCCATTGGAGTAGCTGCATTGTCTAGACCAAGCATATTTGCTGCCAGATTCATCATTATTGATCCGTAAGCAGGGTGGTCTTCAGGAAGTTCCGGAAAGAGTTTCCTGAAAAAGGGACCAACCAACCTTGAGAATATTTTAACCACTCCTCCCTTCTCGCCTACCTTCATTAATCCCAGCCAGAGGGTTAACACGCCTGTGAGTCCGAGGGATATCTCAAAACCCGTTTTAGCACTCGAAAAAGTGGCATTTACCATTTCTCCGAAGACCTCGGTGTTCCCTGTAAATATTAATTGCCCCAGGGCAAAAATAAATGCCAGAAGAAAAAATGCTATCCAGATGTAATTCAGAGCCATACTAAAATATAATTTACTAATCCAGTTCTTTTATCCTGATATTCCTGAAGCAGAGTACTGATCCATGTCCGAGAAAACCAATATGCCCTTTATCCCTTTTCAATCCGGGATGATCCCGGTGATCCATCGTCCCATTATCACGTGCATCAGCAATATCACCATCAACTATTACTTCTCCGTTTAATATAACCCTGATATGGGTTCCCTCAACAATTACTTCTTCTGAGTTCCATTCATCTAAGGGTTTAAGAAAACCTCTTTTTGCCGGTATTACACCATAAACCGATCCGTGGTACTGGTAAGGTTCCAGGCTGGCATATATATCAGCCCTGTTATCAAGAATCTGCAGCTCCATACCTACATATGCAGCATCGCCTTCCAGCGGAGCTCTTATACCGAGTCCGTTATTTGCTCCCTCTGTAAGTTTAAACTCAAATCTGAAATTAAAATTACTGTATTCTTTCCCGGTATATAGATTTCCTCCCGAGCCCTGGCCGGGCTTTACAGTAATTGTCCCATCTTCAACCACATAAGATGTCTTGTCTCCAATCCAATTATCCAGGTTACTTCCGTTAAAAAGAGACTCAAAGCCTTCTGTCTTTTCCTGTTCTGTAAGCTTATATTCGCTGCTGTTAATCTCCCTTATATAGATGTCTCTGAAAGCAAGTTCATTTCCATGTGCCTGTAATTCAATTGCGCCTTTCGGAAATATGGGAATTGAACGATCCCAGTAATTTTCCATAATAACATCATCTACCACCATCTCGCCATTCAGCCAAACTGATACTCTTTCCCCAATCATAATGATTCTGAATGTATTCCAGTCACCCACCGGATTATCAGCAACCAGGATTGGATCACTTTTATTAACTACATTATTATAAAGTCCGCCCGAACCCACCTGTGCTCCGACTTCAACCCTTGAGGTATCCCATATTTGAACCTGTGGTGTACCCCTTAAATAGATACCACTATCTCCTTTTTTTGTTATTCTCCAGTCAACCAGCATCTCAAAATCGGCATATTCCTTAATCGAACAAAGGTTAGCACCCGCACCACTGAACCATATTGCATTATCTTTTACACTCCAGTTATCCTTCATCTTTTTATTGGCCTCCTCCTGCTTGCGGGCAAGTTCAGACCCACTCATTTTTGACCTTGAGACCGGGTCTTCAACCAGACCCTGCCATCCACTTAAATCCCTGCCATTAAACATAGATACAAAGCCCTTTTCAACCGACATTTCTTCTAGATAATTACTTACCCGCTGAATATCATATTCGCTGCCATCACCCTTAAGCAGAGCTATTACATCCTCGAGAACAAGCCTGACATTATCACCATATAAACCTGCTCTCCCATTATCGGCAGGTAAAGCAATCCGGATAGCAGACCTTATTGCCACCTGGTTAATAACATTATCGTCAAAATAGGCGGCAGCAAACATCAGTGCAGGGATAGTATTAATATCCGAAATATTTGACAGCACCTTTACTTTCAGATCATGCGTCTTTGCGTAGGGCATTATCTTTCTCAATAATAATAATTTCTGTTCGCCGGTAATATCTGCACCTGTTACCTGTCGTATATATCCTTCAAAGGCTGGTTTCAGAAAACTATTATCGTCTGAGCTGCAGATATCAAACAAGGCATAAGAGGCAGAGCTATCAAGCCATCCTGCAAGTGCATCAAAACATAATTCTTTTAAACCGGCCTCCGCCCTGTAAAAATTATCAAGTACCAGCTTCAAAGCCTTACTTCCTCCTACGCCTTTCAGTACAGGAATTACTTTATATAATAACTCAGGCTCCGATGCTGCATCCAGAAGAAGATCAGCTCTCTTTTCTTTATCAGCAATTTGATTCGCCGCCATCACCAGGGCAGATTGTATCTGAATTATTTCCTCTCTTTCACCTGCAATCTTCAATAAACCAATTAGTTCAGGGATATCTTCTTCACTAACGATATTCTTAAGCGAAACATATGCAGCATTTCTTACCAGGTCGTAGTCAGAGCCTGTTTCTGCAAGCATCAGGTTAAAATACTTATTATCACCACTCTGTGCCAGTAACATCAGTGTAAATGCTTTGCTAAGCTCTCCGGATTGAGGATATGAATCTGCCATCAGGTTTAATCTATCCTTATCAGCTATAGTTGAATATAAGGAGAATAACTTCTCCTGGTCTTCGATA
The DNA here is from genome assembly GCA_964634565.1 of uncultured Rikenellaceae bacterium. GTDB lineage: Bacteria > Bacteroidota > Bacteroidia > Bacteroidales > VadinHA17 > JAUVKT01. Next base: position 63,655 of record CAZWLP010000005.1, read on the forward strand.
TCAGGGTATAAATGCATATATGAAATAAGATCACCGGCCGCCTCTTTTCCTTTAAGAACAACCATAGCTTGCAGGGCAGCCAGCCTGATATCCCTGTCTGCATTATTTATCAGCTCTTTTATTAAGGGAACAACAATTAGGTCACCGCGTTCTCCCAGCATATGAATAATTCCGGGAACATATTTATCCTCCACATCTGTAAGAGCGTCCATATAGTAAGAAGATGCATCTTCACCGGCTAAATTTACTGCCAGTGCAAGTGCATGATTTCTAAGCTCAGTATTCTTATCATCAAAATAAGAAATCAATAATTTCGGAGCATTAACTGTATCAATCTTTACTTTCAGGGAAAGAGCATTAGCCTTATACTGAATTGAGTTTTCACCGGCCTTCTTAATTATTTCATTGCATATCTTATCTGCTTTTTTCCTATCGCCTCTGTCAGCCAGTTCAGATGCATAATTAAGGTAAGCATCAACTGCACGAGTTCTCTCCCATGAGTAATCTGCCTTTTTTGCTGCTGATTCAAGTGTTTTTAAGGCACCAGGATCTGCGCTCTTTGCAAGTGCATTAAGAGCTGCGTTTCTCTCATCCGGCGATCCTGAATTATACCACATTATATATTCCTCTGTAGCAATATCAGATTTTAGCAGTGCCAGTGTGTTCATAATAGAGGCAGCAGTACTGATACTTCTATCCTTCAATTTATCTGCCAGCAGCTCTTCTGACTTTTTATGGCCCACCAGGGCAATAACCGACAGTGCAGATTCTGCAAGTTCAGTATTGTCAATATAGCTACATGAAAACTCTGAAGCTTTTTCACCACCAGCTATTTTTAACTGATTGAAAAAGAATCTCTTTGTATTTAGTCCGTCAGAGGAAGAAATAAATTCAATGCATTTTGCTTCCCACCTATCTCTTATCTCAGGCCTGATGCCTTCAGACAGATACCTGCTATACGATTCGACCAGGAACCTGGCACGGGTATCGTCTCCTGTTCCAGGCTCAATAATTCCCGAGCAGACCTTATCCCAGCCCCTGTCTTCAATATCTGTCATAAGCTTCATATATGTAAAGAGGTCATCCTGATTATACACAGGCATACGGGCAAGCATATCTGCCACTTTTGTTTCGAGAGTTCTTACATCCTGGTTATAGGCCCATAGTGAAAATAGAAGGGCAAAAGCAGATATTAATAATCTTTTCATTCCTGATTATGATTAAAATAAAACACTATATGGTCCATGGACCTCTTATTGGCTGATATATAAGCCTGTTTGCTCCTTCATCATTTATAAACCTCTGTTTAACAGGGTCATATTCAAGGTTTCTGCCCAATCTTACAGCACATACACCAAGGTTTACTAAAGTGGATGACCTGTGACCATTTGTCTCATTCAGAGCAAACTTCTGCCTTGTTCTGACCGAATCACTAAAGTTTGTTACCTGCGGTTCAGGTTCTGGCAGTGAACTTACCAGTTTTTGGATATTTGGAATGTCTGACCTGAATCCTTTGTAAATTTTACCACCCGGTCCTTCGATATATGCAGCCTCTGAATCTCTGTTTTCCCCATCAAGAATTATTTTACACCCGTCATCGTAGGTATACTCTATACGACGCCATGAACCTACTGCATCAGGATGTTGCTGAGGTGCATCAACTTCAATATACCTGGGGCTGGTATTGTCTTTTCCCAGGAGGTACTGTACTGGATCGAGGTAGTGCTGTCCCATATCACCCAATCCTCCGCCGTCATAATCCCAGTAGCCCCTGAAATTAGAATGAACACGAGCTACATTGTAGGGTTTATATGGTGCCGGTCCCAGCCAGAAATTATAATCCAGGTTAGCAGGAACCTCTTGCGGCTCAAGATTATGCTTACCACTCCAGTAAAATTTCCAGTCATAGCCGGTGTGTCCGCTTACTGTTACTTTTAAGGGCCAACCGAGCACACCGCTATCCACAAGCTTCTTTAGAGGTTTAACTGTGGTGCCGAGTCCATAGAAGGGGTCCTTAAACCTGAACCAGGTATTAAGACGAAACATACGACCGTAAGAGTTGACTGCCTTTACAACCTCAATTCCCTCTCCTATTGTGCGTGTCATAGGTTTCTCACACCATATATCCTTACCAGCCTCTGCTGCCATTTTAGACATTATGCCATGCCAGTGAGGAGGTGTTGCTATATGAATAATATCAATATCAGGTCGGGCAAGCATCTCTCTGAAATCCCTGTAGCTTTCTACCCCCCTGCCTGTTATCTGCAAGGCTTTCTCTATATGCTCTGTGTCAACATCACATACAGCAAGAACGCGGGTACCCTCGTAAGGAATATGCCCCCGTCCCATTCCTCCTACACCAATTATACCCTTTGTCAGCTGATCGCTTGGAGCCATAAATCCCTGTCCTCCAAGTACATGACGGGGTACAATAGTAAGAGCCAGGGTTGCGGCAGCACTCTTCCTTAAAAAGCTTCGCCTCCCTAATTGTTTATTCTTCATAATGATTTAGTTTCTTCAAGATAGATTCTGGCAAAAGGAATAGCCAGAAATAGAAGGCTATAAGAACCAGATGTCAGAATCGGGTTAAGTATGCAATTTGCATGATTTTGGAGCAAATTGCAAACTTAACCCGTTTCTTTTTTTTCTAACTAAAAGGTAAGCTTACTTCAGCAGGTCAAGCCCCTCAAGTGCGGAACTGCCATTTGGAGTATTTAAAAGAGCTTTTTGGAATAACACTGTTGCTTCGCGCATGTTATTTAATTTAAAATTCGACCATGCAAGCATTGTCAGCCCATCATAATCGAATGGATACAAATTGACAACCTTCTCGAATTGCTTTCTTGCCAGCTCGTATTCTTCCCTTCCATAATAAATAAGTCCAAGCCTGTGTATTGCAATAGAATTATTAGGAGTTATTTCCAGAATCTTTTCATATTGTTTTATTACCTCGGTCCAGTTACCCATGGCTGCTGCAGGATATACCAGTCCAAACCTTGCCTCTATTGCATAAGGCATAAGCGTAATAGCCTTATTGTAATAAGCTCTTGCATCATTGAAATTTCCAGAAAGATATGTTAACCATCCGAGTCGCAGATTTATCTCGTACGAATCCTCATTATACACCCCCTTAAGGGATGTGACAGCAGCGCTGAATTCACCCGTTGCTTCCTGGATGTAGCTTTTCTGAAAAGCATCCTTTATTTCGACAAAGCTCTGTCCTTCTGCATTAACAGAAAAAATAACTAATAATATTACAAGTGTTTTAACTTTTAAAATGTCCATGATAATCCTCCTATAAATGATAATGAATTAAATCTCTTCTCTGATGAAGTACTGTAATAATAATCAGGGAGCACATTCGCTGTATACTCACTTGTATATCTTGAGCCAAGATAAAATATAACTCCCGAATCTTTTACAGGCACACTAATGTCTGCCTTTATAATTCTCTCTATCTCGTTTATACCATTGTAAACAACCTGACCGCTACCATCAACATAATTTTCTATTTCGCCGCTTAAAAATGCAACATCAACAAAAAATTTATTATTGGCCGAAATCCCTGCCATAGCTTCTAATACATATGATCTTTCATAACCTCCGACAATCTCAGACATTTTCGCATTGTATCCGGCCCCAAAATACAGATGATTATTTGAGAAAGGATAAAATAAAAAACCTGATCCTGCCTGGAGGTGGTTTAGCGATCCCAGACGGGAAGCATAGCCATTAAGGTAAAGGTCGATCATCCCTCCTGTAAGACTTATCTCAGCACCACCTCCGATATTATTTTCTTTTACCGGAATAAGATAAGCATAGTTGCGTGTGCCGCTGCTACCAAATCCTATCAGGGAATAGGATGTATGTATATAATAAGCTGATGGTGTAAATAACAAACCGGATGGATTGCTTACTAAGGCAGAAAGAAAATACTGAAACTGATTTACCTTCTGTCTGTAGTCGGGATATGAATCTGTTCCATCATTTGAAAACAGACTGTTTTCCCTCCTTATATAGGAGAGAGAATGCTTTAAGACAAATCCCGGATCAGGATTATTAAACATAGTTATACCTATATTTGAATAACTAATCGGAATAATAAGATTACCTGGTTCCAGTAAGTCACTTATGCTCAGGAAGTAGTTTACTATATCTTCCGACTCTGAGCGGTTATTAAGATAATCAACTGAGAACCTGTTCTTTTTAGCAGTATTAACGCCAGTTTTTTCGGAGAGAGATAAACTGAATAATTTTGTCCAGGCATCAGCAGTATAATATTTACCGCTAAATAAGTAGGAATAATAAATATACTCTGTTGCGATCTGATCATTGTTATTAAATCCAAGCGCTTTTTTAAAGTGCCTGATAGCATTTAGATAGCTCTTCCTTTCATAATAACTTATTCCGATTCTCATTCGCATATAATAATAGTCATACCCCATACTCAGAGCTTCTTTTCCACTCTTTGCAAGATCCTTCCATCTGCCATCCTCGTATTGTTTATACGTCAGGCTGTCGTAATAAAAAAAGTCAGTCCTATCCTGTGCTTTAACACTTGCAAAAAAACTGAAAAACAATATTATAATAATTAACCTTTGCACTCCGCCTTGATTTTTATATTATTCCCTGCTATACTTAACTTACTTACTCCTGTTTCGGTAATTTCAATATCAGACCTTACTTCACGTGTTATAAAACCACCTATACGGTTTACAGATCTTGACTCAAGCACTATTAATGAAGGAGATATTTCACTGTCAATACTTTTATACTCAAGGCTGAACTTTGATCTGAGAATTTTGAAAAATGGTGCAAGAAAGTCCTGGAAGAACAGTATCCTTTTCCTGAAAAACAGGTTTGCGGGATAATAATCCTCCAATTCAACATTATCGTAAAATCCCAGCTGCACCCTGTAAAGAGATAGATAATACCAGTAGAGGAAACTATCTTTGCTGCCTTCATAGTGTCTGAATAATAACATATTACCATCATTCTCAAAGTAAGCAACAGAACTTCCCCGGCTACTCCTTATATAGGAATTATTAAACTCATCCGTAAAAACCTCCCATTTCTCATCCCACTGCACATCATTATAATCGATAACATAATTAAATTGTCTTCCAGGCACGAGATTAAACGCTTCTTTCAGCAGATCTGTTGTCTCCACGTTCATAAGCTTCTGACCTTCTTCAGGATAAGCATAATTTTTTAGCTTAAAACTATTATTTTCACTTAAAAGATAATATCCAATCGGATAATTAAGTGTCTTGGAGCCTATATACGGACTATACTGCATCTGAAAATGAAGATGTGGATAAGGAGATCTGCCCGAATTTCCACAAAGACCAATCTTTTCGCCCCTCCTGACTCTCTGTCCCTCTTTTACACTAATAGAACCATGCATAAGGTGACTCAGTGAAGAATATACAAAGTCAGCATGTTTTATAATTACGGTATTACCCCAGTTTTCTTTTGTGTTGATTTCTCCAACAGGGTTGTCGGGTATATTATCTACTACAGATTCTACTGTTCCATCGGCAACTGCAGTAACAGGTTTATTATAGCAATAATAATCTGCAAGTTCATTTCCTTCCGATTTAAACTGAATGCCATTATCATCGGTAATAATAAAATCCCACGCATGCTTCCAGTCGCCCTTATGTGTTATTTTACCATTATGTGCCTGCGAAACCTCCCACTTACCATAAAAAGGAAGATTGGTCCTCAGTGTATTCGGCTGGAACCTGCCAATATCGTTAACATATGAATACAGGTTTTTCTCAGGACTGTTCTGCTGAACAACTACCTCGGCAAGATCTAAGGATGGTTTTACCCTGAACTTAAGAACATAGAGAAAGAGCAAGACAACGATATTAAAGGGCAGGGCAAAAATTGGCAGGGCAAATACCCTGAAAACAGAAGTCATGCTGATAGTTAGTATTGCCACGATAGGGACCAGTATTATGGTCCACAGATACGATTTCCAGGAGGGAATAATAAAAAATCCTCCAATAGCTATTGATGTAAGTATATAATTAAAGCCTATATAACTGTAGTTAAGATCGGTAATACTGGCACCTGTAAATTCGTAGAAAAGGTAGGCTGTAAAGAACCCCAGCAAGGAAAGTGTAAATGAGATCCTTGAATGATATAATAATCCTATTGATAGAATAATACCGGCCAGTATATTGTACTGGAATAATATTGCACCCAGGCTGATGAAATAAATTCTGAGAGCCCGTGCTATTTCAATATTATTCCACCACTCGTACAGGGCTACCATCTTACTTCCTCCAAGGGTATACATCTCATTTACAGTATATATACCACGCTCACTGATTCCAAGAAGCTCAAACTCACGAGCTGCCAGTGTAACCAGCCATGCACCGATAATAAACGGGACACTCAGGTAAGGAAGACCATATTTACCTATTACGCCCTGCAGAGATACAGATATAAAAAGGGTCAGTATGGATGATAGTATAATAATAAGTATCAGTACAGGTCCGGGAGCATAATATATTCCCAGTCCGAGTCCGACAAGAAGGCTGTTAAAACCGAATAAACCCTTAGCAACCGTTTGCCTGTCGAAGCCCATTATAAAACCTGTGAGATTTGTAACAATAACAGCAAGAAGTCCCAGCAAGCCAGCATAAAGGTCGGCAAAGGATACTATTATAAGTATTACAGCAAAAGTCTTATTATCAGAAAAGAAGACCTGCGAGTAGCTGTTAAATAAGCTTTTAAGATATATCTTAATATTATCTGCCATACTACTTAAGATGATCAGGCAATCTTTCGTTTGATTTTATTGTATCAACAGTCTCGCGCTCTCTGATAACACTCACTTTTCCATTTGTATCGATCATTACTACCCTCGGACGCATAGTAATAAACTGCATCCACTGTGTCATATTATATGCACCAATCCTTTTTATTACAAAATTATCTCCTTTTTTCAGGAGTGGGAAGGCAATAGCTTCCCTGAGAATATCAATATTCATGCACAGAGGCCCGTAGATACTGGTCTCTTCAAGATGGTCGGAAGTAGGACTTGCCGGATAGAATTCATGGTCGTACCAGAAAGAAGTAAATAAGAGGTTCACTCCAATATCAACAACTGTAGACCTTCTGCCGTCTGAGAGTCTTTTATTTGCCAGCACAGTACCCAGCAAATAACCGGCATCATCAATTAATGCTCTTCCTGTTTCAAGTATCAGGGTTGGTAACTTCGATGGATTAATCTCTGAATTCAGCAAAGCCCCGGAAATGGCTTCTGCATAATCGTCGAAAGAAGGCACTGTATCTTTTCCTGGCAGGTAGGCACCTTTAAGGGTATTGGAAGAAGCAAATCCACCACCAAGATCAATATATTTAAGTGAATGATCATATTTTCTCTCGATCCTGAAAACCAGGTTTGCCAGCTTTGATGCGGCAATTGCATATGCAGTCGCTGTAAGCATATAGGTCCCAATATGGGTATGTATGCCGGTCATTTCCAGATTATCGTTCATCATTATCCTGTTTATGGCATCCCAGGCATCCCCATTTTCATAATTAAACCCAAACCTGTCCCACATCGGGTAAACACCTGTATCCATATTAACCCTGATAGCAACCTTGGGCTTAAGATTATTATTTTCAGCTATATCAATCAACATATATAGCTCATCAAAATGATCGATATGTATCAGTGAGTTATTCTCGGCCGCCAGCTTAAGATCCTCCTCCGATTTATCCGGGCCGTTAAAGATTATCTGTGATCCTTTTACGCCATTCGACAGTGCTTTCTGATATTCAAAACCTGAAACAACCTCTGCCCAGGAGCCCTCGCTATGGTAAACCCTGCATACCGCATCAAGGTAGTTAGTCTTATACGACCAGGCAAACTGAACTTTTGGATACCTGCTGTTAAATGCCTCATAGGCCTGCTTATACTTTTCGCGTATGGTCTTTTCAGATATTACATAAACAGGAGATCCATGCTCCTTAATTAGATCAAGTACAGGTACATCATCAATATGAGTAATTGGCTCTGAGTGAACCGACATTCCAAATTTACTTGGCATTCCTGCCTTTAATTTTTTAATATATGGACGTTCAAATTGCTTTTTCATCTTCCTTATTTTATAGTTCACCATTCATTGTTAATTTTTCAAATTCTGACATGTCGGTAATCATATCAAAAGAGTAGCGAATAAACATCTTACCTGTTTCGTAAGTTTCAAACCGCTTTACATCGTGGCCCAGAGCCAGTTTCACAAGTGCTTCAGGCAAATTCTGACCAGCGCCTACTGCCAGATAGACCCAAGCAGGTATTCTAGGATTTATCTCTATCAGGTATAACTCATTTTTATCAGACCTGATAAGTTCCAGTTCCATACCTCCCCTCCATTTTGACTCGCCGATAATCTTGTCAGTAAGGGCCAGCATACTTTTGTCATCAAGCGAAACGCCTGCCCAGGCCTTACCCTTATCAGTAATATATTGCTTTCTCATTGGAACAGCACCTATAGTATTTCCCCTGCCATCGCCCAGGGCAACAACATTTACCTCTGTTCCATTAATAAACTCCTGGATTATAACGGGCAAACCCCACTTTGAACTAAGTTTAGAATAATATAAAGCCACCTGGTCGCGATTAGTAGCAATATATGCATCATAAAATTTCCCCTTAACCACTACAGGATATTCAAAATCGTCACTTAGATCTTCAATATCCCTGATAGAAGTTATAGGCTTACTAAAGGGAACCTTAACACCATATTTCTTACCATACTCAGGTAAATTTGATTTTTCCCTTTCCCTGAACTGATCAAATGTTGGCAGGAATGTGTTTATTCCTGCATCCTTTAATTGCTTCTCAGCCTTCATAAAAGCAATCAGCTCGGCATCAAAATTTGGAATTAATACATCAATATTTTCATGCCCGTTTATTTCCATTATCCTTCCCATTAAAATATCTGAGCCTTCAGAAGGATACGGAACACGATAGGTCTTATCAACCATATCGTGCATATATATTCCCGGTTCAAGATTTTCGTATGCAAGCCCTATTATTCTGGGATTAAATTCTTTTGAATCCCTTATTCCTCTTATAACAGGGATGCCAGGGCCCGGGTTGTCTGTATTGTTCAGACCTGTTACTGCTATGGTAAGATCCATTTTATTCATCTTCGTCAATTAACCTGTATTGTTTCAGCATTCCGGCAAAATCGAAGTAGTACTTCTCAAAACTCACCCTGTCAATTTCATAATTCTCGGTTATAAAGGCCGTAATTGTCTCCAGGTCAGATCCTTCTTTAAGTAACTGAACTATCTCCCTGGCCTGTTCATTAAGTGAATAAGAATCGCCGGTAGAGGGATCAAATACAAAACCTGACTCACTTAAAGCAATATTCTTTTTAAGTCTCATATTAACTAATATTTTAGATTACACAGATTGAGGTATTAAAACTTTCGTTATACCATAAAGCTAACCGAACTTACAACTAAATACCCTACCCTGAAAAATTAATTTTAATTATTTTCTCCGCTATATCTTAAATCATATAATATTTATATTTATAAGAAGTAATATTAATATAAGAACCACCCTGTTTTTTATCTAATTACAAATTCAGATTAAGATGATGTCTCAACCAGGTCTTACTGATGTAGAATTTATAATAGCCTAAAAACAACAAGAAGGTTAATGTCGCTGTTTTCTGCGCCAGTATAACATTAGAACAAATGAATTGTCTCTGCATCTTATAAATGCTATATATGACAATATTTCAAAACCTGCTGCCAAAAATTCATACCAATTATAAATGGCATGAAATATGTATATATGTGCATGTTTTGATAACTAATCTATGAAAACAAGAAGTATTAATAACAACCAGGAGTTAAAGCTCGAATTATCTCAAAGATCTTTAAATTATGTTCTGCTCTACAAAGGCGGAACAGAACAAAGTGAATGTGCACTTAACAGCCTGAGACTCCTTGATTTAAAGATCAATGAAGTAGATGAGGTTCTGATAGCAGACGTCAGAAGTGTAAGAGATATTCATCCCGAATATAAGCTTAAAAGTGTGCCTGCGTTGCTGAAGTTTTCAGACAATAAGCTTATTACAATATATAAAGGTTGTAACGGGAAAGAATTCTATCAATCAGTCTTTTCTTCAAACAGATCAATCAGGTCTGACGGAAATGAGAATAAGGTAAAAAGAGTTACTGTTTATACTACACCGAGCTGTTCATGGTGTACAACTCTGAAGAACTATCTCAGGGAGAAAAATATTAATTTCTCCGATATCGATGTATCTTCCGACCAGAAAGCAGCAGAAGCCATGGTAAGAAAAAGCGGTCAGCAGGGAGTACCACAAACTGACATAAACGGAGAAATAATCATCGGTTTTGATAAAACCAGGATAGACCGCTTATTAGGGATTGGAAGATAGAAAAATAATTTAGTAACTAATAAATATATAAATATGAAGAATCTGATCACCCAAGTTTTTACCCTGATATTTACACTTTCTATTATAGGATGTTCGGGTAATGAGGCAAATGCAAAAGGAAAAGAAGAAGGTGAAGAAAAAGCGATTCACCTTACCAAAACAGAATTTATTGAAAAGGTATTCAACTATGAGAATAACTCCGAAGAATGGAAGTTTGAAGGAGACCTCCCATGTATTGTTGATTTCTATGCAGACTGGTGTCAGCCATGTAAGATTGCAGGGCCCATACTTGAGGAACTCGCTGCTGAATATGAAGGAAAGATTAACGTTTACAAGATTGATACAGAAAATGAAAGAGAACTTGCAGCCGCTTTTGGCATACAGAGTATTCCAACCTTCCTGCTCTGTCCGAAAGAAGGTCTGCCTCAGATGTTCAGTGGCATAGGCCAGAGCCCGGAAGCTACCAAAGAGATTTTTAAGAAAGCTATTGACGAAGTATTATTAACTAAAACAAACAATTAAAATGAAAGAATTACAGCCAATAAATCAGCAGGTTCTATTAGAACTGGAGGATGCAAAGGAGGAGACAACAGTCTCAGGCATAATTATACCTGATACTGCCAGAGAGAAACCTCAACATGCAAAAGTTGTCGCTTTAAGCGGAATTGATAAACCAGAGATAAGTGTGGGTGATGTTGTTTTTTACAAAGCTTTTTCAGGTACAGAATTAGAATTTGAAGCTAAAAACTACCTTATGATTCCATATGCTGATATACTTGGAAAGCTCGTTGAAACAGACCTTATCTAACGCTGTAATTATTTTACCGACAAGAATTTAATAATACCGTCTCTATTTAAAAAAGTGCTCCGCCGGGGCGCTTTTTTTTGTGATAAAGCTTATCGTTCTCCCCTTAGCCCTTAGCCCTTAGCTCTTAGCCCTTAGCCCTTAGC
>CAZWLP010000006.1:0-5634 GCA_964634565.1 uncultured Rikenellaceae bacterium
CAACGGTTTTCAAGACCGCCGCATTCGACCACTCTGCCATTTCTCCGCCGCAAAGATATAAAAATTTTCTTTTCACAAAATTTTATAATGATTCATATTTTATTGTTTTTCTAAATCATTTAACAGGATTATTTTTTTATGATAAATATTGCTCTGTTCGTGGAAAAATGGGCTTTAAAGTTTGCTTTTCGTTTAAAAAAAAATATATTTGTATTCAAATAAGTTAATTTTTTATCTAACCATAAAACTATTTACCATGACGAAAAAGGAATTAGTAAATGCTATTGCTGAGAATGCAGGATTATCAATGAAGGACGCTAACGAAGCTCTTAACTCATTTGTTGGCGCTTTTGGTGACGCTATGAAAAAAGGAGAAAGGATTCAACTTCCAGGTATGGGTACCTTTAAAGTAGACACAAGAAGTGCAAGAGTAGTTCGTAACCCACAAACTGGTGAGAAACTAAATGTTCCAGCTAAGAAGGTAGTAAAATTCAAAGCAGCTCCCGGACTCAGCAGTGAACTCTAAGATCTTTTAAGAACGATTGCTAAGAGGGGGTGGATTGCACCCCCTTTTTTTTATATTATGTTAACAGATAAGCTAATAGAATATCTCGAGGGCTTTGTTACAGAAGAAAGAGCCAGATTATTCAATACAATCGTTGAAAAAAGGACACGTTATATAACTGTCGTACTGGAAGATATATATCAGTCTCAGAATGCCAGTGCGGTCCTGAGAACCTGCGATTGCTTTGGCATACAGGATGTTCATATTATTGAAAACAGTAACGAGTATACACTTAATCCTGATGTGTCGCTGGGATCTGATAAGTGGCTTAATATGTACAGGTATAATACTATGGAGAATAATACCATGGCTGTATATAAAAAGCTCAGGGAGCAGGGCTACAGGATAATAGCAACAAGTCCTCATACTAATGATATCCTGCTTGATGATTTTGATATAGGCAGGGGAAAAGCTGCCTTTGTGTTTGGTACTGAATTAAGGGGATTAAGCGATGTGGCCATTGAGAATGCTGATGAGTATGTAAAGATTCCTATGTATGGATTTACTGAAAGTTTCAATATTTCAGTATCTGCTGCAATAATATTAAGTCAGATAACATCCAGTCTGTATAAATCAGATATTGAATGGCTGCTTTCAGGGCAGGAAAAACTGGATCTGAAGCTAAAGTGGCTGAGAGAATCAATAAAAAGCTCGGAACAACTCGAAAGACAATTTCTTTCCCGTAATAAGTCAGAGGAATAGAAATTAATTAATTTTTCCTACTTTTGGTTCAAACCTGGACTGAAAATAATCTGAAATGAACTGCATTATCGTAGATGATGATAAACTTTCTTGCAAGGTGATCTCCGAGCTGGTAAGGAAATCTTCCTTGCTTAACCTGGCTGGAGAATACAACAGTGCAGTGACCGCCCGCAACGAACTGGTAAAGAGAAGTGATATTGATCTTGTTTTTCTCGACATTCAGATGCCCCAGATGGATGGTTTTGATTTTATTGGAAGTCTGGAAAGACCTCCATCTATTATAATGATAACGGGTGATGAAAATTTGGCTGTTAAAGCTTACGATTTTGATGTAATTGATTACCTGATTAAGCCAGTAAATTATGCCAGATTCTGTAAAGCAGTAGATAAGGTTATAAGATATAAGGATAAATCTTTTGGTGATAACCTGGGCAATCAGGAAATTTTTATCAAAAAAGGCTCGACTCTTGTTAAGATTAAACTAGATGATATAATACTTGTAGAAGCTCTTGAGAACTACGTTGTGCTACATACTGGATCTGAGAAGTATACTATTCATTTTACCATGAAGGCAATTGAACAGCAACTACCCTCTCTCTTATTTGTCAGGGTGCATCGCTCCTATATTGTTAACAAGAGCCGAATTAATACAATCCGGGATAACGGACTGGAAATAAATGGTTATTCAGAAATAAATAACACCATCCCAATAGGAAAATCTTATCGGGACTCTTTGCTCAAAGAGATTAATGTGATGTTAAGATAAACAGGGGCTAGATGTTATCTGAACGAAATCTTTTTTTAAAGTATGTCGGGCAAACCTCCCGGAACCCTCTTTTACTTGAGGTTGAAAGAGCTGAGGGAATATGGCTGTACAGCCCTGATGGAAGAAAATACCTTGATCTTGTTTCTGGTGTATCCGTAAGTAATGTTGGTCATTCACACTCCACAGTTAAGCAGGCCGCTAAAGCGCAGATCGACAAGTATATGCACCTGATGGTTTACGGTGAGATGGTGCAGAGTTCCCAGGTAAAATATGCTGAGTTGCTTATCCGGAATCTGGGAGCTCAATTTGAGTCGGTATATTTTGTAAATTCAGGATCGGAAGCTATCGAAGGAGCTATGAAACTGGCCAAAAGATATACAGGACGAAGCAAAATAGTGTCCTTCAATAAGTCATATCATGGAAGTACTCAGGGTGCTTTAAGTATACAGGGAACAGAGTTTTACAGGAATGCATACCGACCCCTGTTGCCTGATATGTACCAGGTGGATTTTAACAAAGACGAATCTCTTGTCGAGATAGATACCAGGACTGCTGCAGTTATTGTAGAACCAATACAGGCTGAAGCAGGTATAATACTGCCAGAGAATAAGTTTTTGAATAAACTACGTGATAGGTGTGATCAAACCGGAGCCTTACTGGTTTTTGATGAAATACAAACCGGATTTGGGAGGGTAGGGGATCTTTTTGCAATGAATAAATTTGATGTTTATCCGGACATAGTTACACTGGCTAAAGCCCTCGGTGGCGGGATGCCCCTTGGTGCTTTTATATCATCATCTGAGATAATGAACAGCCTTTCTGCAAATCCGGCTCTTGGTCATATAACTACATTTGGCGGACATCCTGTAAGCTGTGCTACCGGCCTGGCTGCACTTGAAGTGATTCTTTCTGATAATCTTCATATTGAGTCAGGCAATAAAGGAGAGAGGTTTAAGAAAAATCTAAAGCACCCCAGTATTAAAAGTATGCGTGGCTCAGGACTATTCCTGGCTGTTGAACTTAATTCTCCGTCTTTGCTCGACAGATTTATGGAGAGTAGCCTGGAAAACGGAATGATAGTCGACAGGTTTCTTTTTTGTGATGATGCTTTCCGAATTGCACCACCATTGACAATTACGGAAGAGGAAATCGACCTTGCCAGTGAAATGGTAATAAATGCACTGGGTTCGTTGTAATTTACTTCGATTTGCTCAATATTATTATAGATCCCTCGTCGACCTGAGGTTTCCCTCGGGATGACAATACTCCATGCTCATGCCCCATGCTCTGTCCGCTATAGCTCGAAGAGCGACGGCGGGATCCCTGCCTAAGTGTCAACTTTTCTTTGTTAAGCAGAAATACCTGTGTTAATGGTGACTTTTTGTCATATAATAATGATTGGCACATCCTTTGAAAATGTGCTGCATATAATTGATGTTAAACATTTAATAATATAAGAAATGCAGAAGGGTAAAATAGGAGTAACTACCGAGAACATTTTTCCAATAATTAAGAAATTTCTCTATTCAGATCATGAAATTTTTCTAAGGGAGCTGGTATCAAATGCAGTTGATGCCACACAAAAACTTAAGACTCTGGCTTCAGTAGGTGATTACAAGGGAGAAATTGGTGATACTACAATCAGGGTTGATCTTAATAAGAAGAAGAAAACTTTAACTGTATCCGATAAGGGTATCGGTATGACTGCAGAAGAGCTGGATAAGTACCTGAACCAGATAGCATTTTCAAGCGCAAATGATTTTCTGGATAAATATAAGGAGCAGGCCAATGCAATAATCGGACACTTTGGTCTGGGTTTCTATTCATCATTTATGGTATCTGACAAGGTTGAGGTAATAACCAGATCCTGGCAGAAAGATTCTAAGGCCGTAAAATGGACCTGTGATGGTAGTCCGGAGTATTCAATTGAAGAAGTAGAAAAGGATGATGTCGGTACGGATATTATTTTACATATAGACGATGACTCGAAGGATTTTCTTGATAATCAGAGAATTGAGCAACTTTTAAATAAGTACTGCAAATTTCTTCCTGTGGAAATAGCCTTTGGCAAGGAACAGGAATGGAAGAAGGATAAGTACGTAGATACCGATAAGGATAAAATCATAAATAACACTCAGCCGGCATGGACCAGGAAACCTGCTGATCTGAAAGATGAAGACTATTCAGCATTCTACCGTGAACTTTATCCTGCAGGTGACGAGCCTTTATTTAATATTCACCTTAATGTTGATTATCCATTTAATCTTACCGGTATACTGTATTTCCCTAAGATCAAAAGTAATATTGAGATACAAAAGAATAAGATACAGCTATATAGCAACCAGGTATATGTAACGGATTCTGTTGAGGGTATAGTACCTGAATTCCTGACATTGCTTCATGGTGTTATAGATTCACCGGATATTCCACTGAACGTTTCAAGGAGTTACCTGCAGAGTGATGCCAATGTTAAAAAGATATCAGGACATATTAATAAAAAGGTTGCAGAGAGGTTAAATGATATCTTTAAGAGTAATCGTGAGGATTTTGAGAAAAAATGGGACGACCTTAAACTCTTTATTGAATACGGTATGATAACCGAAGAGAAGTTTTATGAAAGGGCTTCCAAGTTTGCACTGTTTAAAAATAGTGATGGTAAATATTTTACATACGAGGAATATGAAAATATTATTAAGGAAAATCAGACAGATAAGAATAAGTCTCTGATATACCTCTATTCGACAGATAGCGATGCTCAATACAGCTATATCTCAAAAGCAAAGGATAAAGGCTATGACGTTCTTCTGATGGATGGTCAACTTGATACTCACCTTATCAATCACCTGGAGAGTAAGTTTAAAGACAGTCGTTTTGTAAGGGTAGACTCAGAAGTGGTGGAGAAACTGATCGAGAAGGATGAGCAGATTGAATCAAGTTTATCATCGGAGCAACAGGATAACCTTAATGTGATGTTTACAAGTCAGCTTTCAAAGGAAGATCATTTTGTTGTGCTTACCGAAGCTATGCCTGAAACAGATGCACCGGTTATTATTACCCAGTCGGAGTTTATGAGGAGAATGAAGGATATGTCTCAGCTTGGAGGGGGTGGTATGAATTTCTATGGAGATCTTCCTGATTCATATAATCTGGTAGTAAATAATAACCATCCTATAATTATTGGTATATCCGAAGAACTTGATAAGGAGCTTGGTGAGAAATTGAAAGAGCATAATAAAAAGATAAAAAAGGCAGGTGCCGATAAAGAAAAGGAAGAAAAATCACAGGGAGCTAAGAAGGAGGAGGAAGTAACGCAGGCCGAGAAGGATAAGCTTGAAAAGCTGAATAAAACACTTAATAAATATGAGCAGGCCAGAAAGAAAGATCTTGAGGAATATGCAGGCAAACAGACTCTTATAAAACAGTTGATTGACCTTGCCCTTCTGTCTAATAATATGCTTAAGGGAGAGAAATTGAGTAAGTTTGTGAAGCGGTCGATAGATCTGCTTTAGGCAAAGAGCTAAGAGCTAAGGGCAAAGAGCAAATAGCAAAGACAAAGGGAATTCTGGATAGGATTCCCTTTTTTTATTCGGAGTTCGGCTCT
>CAZWLP010000006.1:5734-70388 GCA_964634565.1 uncultured Rikenellaceae bacterium
ATAGGATTCCCTTTTTTTATTCGGAGTTCGGCTCTCGGCTCTCTGCCCTCTGCTCTCTGCCCTCTGCCCTCTGCCCTCTGCCCTCTGCCCTCTGCCCTCTGCTCCCTGCTTCTTACATCATACGTGATACTTCGCTTTTAAGATAGTCGATTGCAACTTTTGTAGGTTCCTTATCTATTTCCATTAGTGATTCGAGAAGGAATTTACTGAAATCAGATCCTGACGCCTTTGGTGGAAGCTTTTCAGCACTTGTATTGATTAATTTTATGGTATTTGTTTTGGCATTTTTCAGAACTTCCCATAGCTGGGGTGATACATATATCTGCTGTGAAAGGTTATGATCAAATTCAGCCCTGATTGTTGCAAGTAAGGCTGATTGAAGCGTTTTTGTGTCTATTCCTGCTTTATTAGTGCGCATAATCAGCGACTCAATTGAGATGCGCTCCAGGAAAAGTGTCAGGCGTTCATATGCCTGCAGCCTGACCGGCGTAATTGTTTTTGAATTTGCAAGAGCAAGCTCATTTCTTCTTTTATCCTGTTCATTTTTAAAGCTTTGCTTTATGGCAAAGTAAGCAGTAATAAGTACAAGCAGGGCAGGGATTGTTACCAGTAGAATATCTTTTGCAGTTTCCATTATTGATATTTTTTGAATCTATTACAAACCTATAATAAAAATTTGAAGATTGTAAGATTATGGGATTGTAAGATTAAAAGATTAAAAGATTGTAAGATTATAAGATTATAAGATTGTATGGTAATATTTCCTCTGCCCTTCCTGCCCACCGATGCCTTCGGCGCAGGTGGGTGCTCTTACCTCTTATCTCTTACCTTTATGCTCTTTTCCTGCCCTTCAACATACTCCTGAAAAGCTTTTCATTTATTGCTATAATAATTTCAACTAAACTGCTAATTTTGCTTTTATTACATAAAAAATTCTTAGAAATGGAATATCTATCTGATCGACTAAAATCATTATCAGTATCACAGACCCTTGCTATGGCTCAGAAGAGTCGCGAGATGAAAGCAAAAGGTATTGATGTAATAAACCTTGCCATTGGTGAGCCCGATTTTCATACTCCTGATGATATAAAGGAAGCGGCAAAGAAGGCTATAGACGATAATTATACATCTTATCCTCCCGTACCGGGTTATGCTGATTTGAGGGAAGCAATATCCCTTAAATTCAAGGAAGAAAACGGACTGGATTATTCACCTGAGCAAATAATAGTTTCAGGAGGTGGAAAGCATTCCCTGATTAATGTGATACTAACTATTGTGAACCCTGGTGATGAGGTTATTATTTTAGCACCCTACTGGGTAAGTTATTACGATCAGATTATCCTTGCAGAGGGAAAGCCGGTAATAATTAATACAACAATTGATAATGACTTTAAGGCAACAGCAGAAGAGATTGAAGCAGCAATAACACCCAAAACCAGGGCAATACTGTTTAATTCGCCTTCTAATCCGACAGGAATGGTTTACACAAGGGATGAGATGGAGAGTATAGCACGTGTAATTGAGAAACATGAAGGTGTTTTTGTGCTTTCCGATGAGATATATGAGCATATTACTTTTAGCGGAGAGCATATAAGTATGGCTTCATTTGATTTTATCTACGACAGGGTAATAACAATAAATGGAGTATCCAAGGGATATGCAATGACAGGCTGGAGGATAGGCTATATTGGTGCTCCTCTGTGGATAGCCAGGGGCGTTAATAAGCTGCAGGGACAGTTTACTTCAGGAGTATCATCAATATCACAGAGGGCTGCGCTGGCAGCAGTTACCTCAAAGACAGATTCAAAAGAGAAGATGAGAGATGCTTTTCTTAAAAGAAGGGATCTTGTTTGTGGTTTATTAGATGAGATAGATGGACTGAAGGTAAGAGTTCCACAGGGTGCTTTTTATGTATTCCCGGAAGTAAGCTATTTTGTAGGTAAGAGTGATGGGGAAAATGTAATAAAAGATTCTACTGATCTGGCAATGTATTTACTCGAGAAGGCTCATGTTGCTACAGTGGGTGGTGCAGGTTTCGGCTCTCCCGATTGCCTGAGGCTTTCATACGCAGCATCAGATCAGGAACTTATTGAAGCAATCAGGCGGATTAAAGAGGCACTGGCTAAGCTAAAATAGTTACAGGTTACTAGTTGCAAGATGCAAGTTACTAGTTACAAGTTGCAAGTTTAACCTGCAATCAGAAAACTGTACCTAGTAACTATTATACGAAACCACATCATCAAATGCCCTCCTGCTTTTGTTCCTGGTTGGTTTGGCAGGGTAGCCTACTGCTATTAGCAGTTCGGCTCTTTTGTTTGCAGGTATATTCAGCAGCTTTTTGACTTCTTTTTCATTAAACCACCCCAGCATACAGCTTCCAAGCCCTTCAGCAGCGGCCTGGAGGCAAATGTTCTCGGCAGCAATACCAACATCAATAAGAGAATAATCCTTATCCTTTATGGCTCCGCCAACCTGTGCGATTGGTTTTGATTTCTCCCTTACAATAACAATAAATACAGGTACCTGATCGGTAAAGCGGTTAAACCCCAGTGCCTTGGCAGATGCTGCCTCTGATACCTTTTTTAATAACTCAGGATCGTCTACGACTATAAACTTCCATGGTTGTGAATTACAGGCCGAAGGGGCCAGTCTGCCTGCTTCAAGCATCCGTTCCAGCTTCTCTTTCTCAACCTGCTTATTGATATATGCTCTATCGCTTTGCCTGCTGCTTATTCGGGCTAGCATTTCTTCGCCACTAATCATATTGTTGTATTTGATAAACTTATTTAACCTTATTTACTGTCTTGTCCTTTCCAGAGAAACTTATTTTCCTCTCCTCTCCAAAGTTTGATAATATTCTTTTTATGTGTCAGGATAATTGCTGCCCCGATTAGAATTGAAAATATCTTAAATATCAACGAGGGAGTATCAAATAAGAATAGAAGAAAGAGAGGAAAAGACAGTCCGGCCGACATTGAACTTACAGAAACATAGCCTGTTATAAGCAGAACAATCAGAAATACAACAAAGCACGATATTGTAATAAGCGGGCTTAGTGAAAGTAGTACACCAAAAGTAGTTGCAACTCCCTTTCCTCCTTTAAATCCGGCAAATGCAGGGAATACATGACCTGCTATTGCAATTGATCCGGTAAGTATTTGAAGATTTACCAGTTCAGCAGATCCGCTTTCAGCCAGGTTGAAAATAAAGGGGAGGCTTGCTGCCAGCCATCCCTTACCAATATCAATAATTAATACCGGTATACCGGTGCTCCAGCCAAGTACCCTTATCGTATTTGTCGCACCTGCATTACCACTTCCGTGATCACGGATATCCAGGTTGTGGAATAGTTTTCCAGCCCATACAGCAGTGGCAATTGAGCCAAGTGCATAGGCTGCAAGGCAGGTAAGTATTAGCAGTTTAACATTCATAATATTTGCTGAAATTAGAGCACAGGTCCATATTGCATCATCTCTTTTATCCGGTCATTATATGTAAACCTCTGGAAATTTTCTATAAACAGGTCAGCCAGGTTAACTGCAGCAATATGCCATTCCTTAGGACTTGACCATGAGTTTCTCGGATCAAGAAGATTTGTATCAACCCCTTCTAGCCTGTCGGGGATTGACAATCCAAATACAGGGATATCACTGAACGATGCCTCGTTAATTGATCCATCAAGAATGGAGTTGATAATTGTACGGGTTGGTTTAATGTCTATTCTGTTTCCTACTC
This sequence comes from uncultured Rikenellaceae bacterium, assembly GCA_964634565.1. GTDB lineage: Bacteria > Bacteroidota > Bacteroidia > Bacteroidales > VadinHA17 > JAUVKT01. The sequence goes on from CAZWLP010000006.1 coordinate 9,470, forward strand.
CATATTTTCCTCCTACCCATCCTGTATTTACGAGCCATGCATCAGCATTGTGTTGCTCCATCTTTCTTATCAGCTCATGGGCGTATATTGAAGGGTCAAGTAGCAGGAAGGCAGCACCAAAACAGGCTGAAAATGATGGCACCGGTTCTTTGATCCCCAGTTCTGTACCTGCAACTTTCGCAGTATATCCGCTTACAAAGTAATAGCCTGTCTGTCCCTTGCTAAGCTTTGAGACAGGAGGAAGAACACCAAAGGCATCTGCTGTTAAGAATATTACTTTCTGAGCATGGCCGGCCTTTGATACAGGCTTAACAATATTCTTAATATGGTAAATAGGGTATGAAACTCTTGTGTTTTCAGTTTTCCTGTTATCATCAAAATTTATCTTACCGTCGCGGTGTACTACAACATTCTCAAGCAGGGCATCCCTTTTAATAGCATTATATATATCCGGTTCCTTGTCTTTGCTAAGATGGATGCACTTAGCATAACAACCTCCCTCAAAATTAAAAATACCATCGTCATCCCAGCCGTGCTCATCATCACCTATCAATGCCCTGTCCGGGTCGGTCGATAATGTTGTTTTACCGGTACCTGACAGACCAAAGAATATAGCAACGTCACCTTTTTTCCCGACATTTGCCGAGCAATGCATAGCGGCAATACCCTGTAAGGGCAGGTAGTAGTTCATTACCGAGAATATTCCTTTTTTCATCTCACCGCCATACCATGATCCACCAACGACAGCCATTCCCTTTGTAAGGTCGAAAAAAACAAAAGTATCTGAATGAAGGCCCATCTCTTTCCAGTCGGGGTTGTTGGTTTTAGATGCGGTAAGAAAGACAAAATCTGGTTCAAAACTTTCAAGCTCTTCCTCAGTTGGCCTGATAAACATATTTTTAACAAAGTGTGCCTGCCAGGCCACTTCCATTATAAATCTTACCCTAAGGCGGGTGGACTCATTGGCTCCGCAGTAACAGTCTACCACAAATAACCTTTTTTCAGACAATTGTCTGGCAGCGAGTTTGTGACAATGATCCCATGTTTTCTGGTCTATAGGTTTATTATCAGAAACAATAGAATTGTCAGTTTTCCACCAGACAGTATCTTTTGTCTTTTCATCCTTAACAATATATTTATCCTTTGGCGATCTTCCGGTATATATACCTGTATCAACAGCAACTGCTCCGCTTTTGGTAATGAGCCCCATCTCAAATCTTTCAAGGCCGGACCTGGTTTCTTCAATAAATAGTTTTTCATAACCGGGATTATAGATTATCTCAACTGGGTCAGAAATACCATAGCCTGCAAGAGCATCTTTAGTAATCATATCGGCGGTGTTTTTAGGGTTAATAATTTATAATATTAGATGTAATTGTATCAAAGGTAATAAAATCAAAAATAGTTCTGAATCTAAAAAAGATGTTCCTGCCTTAATTTAACCTGATGGGATTGAATTAATGAACAAACATGCCTCTTTAAAGGTTTGTATAATAAATAATTATTATAAATATAGAAATATGAAAAAGTTAGTTTTTAGTATTATAATGCAACTGGTAATTGTATTTATGTTTTCTACTGTGCTATCCGCGCAGGATTATAATGTTAATACAGATAAAACTGTAGTAAACTGGGAAGGCTCAAAAGTTGTTGCCGGATCTCATGAAGGAAGCATTCAGGTAAAGTCCGGAAATCTTTTATTAAAGGAAGGGCTAATTGTTTCAGGTAAGGTCCTTATTGATATGACAACTATAATTGATACCGACCTGGAGGGTGCAATGAAGGAAAAACTGGAAGGTCATCTTAAATCTGATGATTTTTTTGGTGTCGGTAAATTTCCCGAGGCAAGTCTTGAAGTGAAAGACTCTGAAAGAATTGATGCTAATAAAATAAGGGTAAATGGAATGCTTACAATAAAGGGGCATACAAATCCTGTAAGCTTTGAAAGCTCAGTAGATAAGGTTGATGATGCCATATTGTTTGAGGGTAGTATGGAGATTGACAGATCTCTGTATGATGTTCGTTTTGGTTCTGGTAAATTCTTCGATAATCTTGGAGATAAGGCTATAAATGATATCTTTACTCTTCAATTCGAGCTTCTCCTGGAGAAATAGTGGAGGAGCACTATTTTTAACCAACCTTAAGAATAATTATGGATAAGAGTATTAAAGGAAGTGAAACAGAAAAGAATTTATTAAAAGCATTTGCCGGCGAATCTCAGGCTAAGAACAGGTATGAATTTGCAGCCAAGGTTGCCAAAAAAGAAGGTTATGAGCAGATATCTGCAATATTTCTTGAAACAGCAATGCAGGAGCAAACTCATGCAAAAAGGTTTTTTAAGTTTCTTGAAGGTGGTGGAGTGGAAATAACAGCCATGTATCCTGCGGGCATTATTGGAACAACCAGTGAAAACCTGGAACATGCTGCTGAAGGTGAACATGAGGAATGGGCTGAGTTATATCCTGAATTTGCAAGGATAGCCGAGGAAGAAGGATTTAAGGAGGTCTCTGTTGCTTTTAAAGCAATTGCCAAAGCCGAGAAAGTGCACGAAGACAGGTATCGTAAATTGCTTGAAAATCTTATGGGCAACAGGGTATTTGAAAGAGAGGACAAGGTTTTCTGGTATTGCAGGAAATGCGGATATGTTCACTTTAGTAAAAAGCCCCTGAAGAATTGTCCGGCATGTCTCCATCCTTATACTTATACTGAGATATTCTCGGAGAACTACTAATAGCAAAGAGGTAAGGGCGAAGTGCTAAGAGCAAAGAAAAAAGGCGTTGAATTTCAACGCCTTTTTCTTTTATCAGTAAAGAATCTTTAATCTTATAATCTTATAATTATTTTATATTCGCCTGTGCTGCTGCCAGCCTTGCGATAGGAACCCTGAAAGGTGAACAACTGACATAGTCCATACCTACAGAGTCGCAGAATTCAACAGAACTTGGCTCACCACCATGTTCGCCGCATATTCCAACTTTAAGATTCGGATTTGCTGATCGACCTCTTTCAGTACCCATTCTTACCAGCTGTCCTACACCTTCCTGGTCGAGTACCTGGAAGGGATCGTTCTTAAGGATTCCTTTTTCGAGATAGACAGGCAGGAATTTGCCGGCGTCATCGCGCGAATATCCGAAAGCCATCTGTGTAAGGTCGTTTGTTCCGAAAGAGAAGAACTCAGCAACTTCACCAATTTTATCAGCTGTAAGTGCTGCTCTTGGTATTTCGATCATTGTACCCACCAGGTAGTCTACTTTAATACCTTTTTCCTCAAAAACCTTATTTGCAGTATCCCTTATAATAGTTTCCTGTAGCTTGTATTCCTCAACTGTTCCAATCAGGGGAACCATTATTTCAGGTTTTGCATCAACTCCTTGAGATTTCAGGTTACATGCTGCCTCAATAATAGCTCTTGCCTGCATCTCTGTAATTTCAGGGTAGGTGTTACCCAGTCTGCAACCACGGTGACCGAGCATAGGGTTAAATTCGTGAAGCGATTCAACTTTTGCTTTTACAGCCTCAGCAGAAATACCCATTTCGGCAGCCATCTCGGCCTGGTTTTCTTCCTCGTGAGGAACAAATTCATGGAGTGGTGGATCAAGCAAACGAATTGTTACTCCATATCCTGCCATTGCCTTAAGTATCCCTTCAAAGTCATCTCTCTGATAGGGTAGAAGCTTTTCAAGAGCTTTCCTGCGATCAACTTCATCATCTGCAAGTATCATTTCTCTCATTGCCATTATTCTTTCTCCCTCGAAGAACATGTGTTCGGTACGGCAAAGTCCGATACCCTTTGCCCCAAAATTTCTTGCTATCTGTGAGTCATGAGGACTATCGGCATTAGTCCTGACATCCATCCTTGTATATTTGTCAGCAATCTCCATAATACGTCCGAAATCACCACCAAGTACCGGGTCTATTGTATCTACCTTACCCTTGTATACTTCTCCTGTACTGCCATTAAGTGATATCCAGTCTCCTTCATAAAATACCATTCCGCCGGCCTTCATTGTCCTGGCCTTATAATCGATATAAATGCCACCGGCACCTGATACACAACATTTACCCATTCCGCGGGCCACAACTGCTGCATGAGAAGTCATTCCTCCTCTGGCAGTAAGTATGCCCCTTGCTATATTCATTCCTTCCAGATCTTCAGGAGATGTTTCTATTCTTACAAGAAGAGATTCTTTATATTTTGATGCTTCGTCGGCAAAGAAAACTATACGACCGGTTGCTGCTCCAGGAGAAGCTGGAAGACCTTTTGCTACAGTAGTTGCCTTCTCTAGAGCTGATTCGGCGAAAACCGGGTGCAATAATTCATCAAGTTTATTTGGTTCCTGGCGAAGCAGGGCCGTTTTCTCATCAATCTTACCCTCATCAAGAAGGTCGATTGCAATCTTAACCATTGCTGCGCCGGTTCTTTTCCCGTTTCTTGTTTGAAGCAACCAGAGCTTACCATCCTGTATGGTAAACTCCAGATCCTGCATATCGGAATAGTGATTCTCAAGAGTCTTTTGTGTATTAAACAGTTCCTTGTAGACCTCAGGCATAACCTCCTCGAGTGATGGAAACTCTTCCCTTCGATCTTCTTCGCTTACATCTGCAAGTAGGGCCCATCTTTTCGATCCTTCAAGAGTTATCTGCTGAGGTGTACGTACCCCTGCAACAACGTCTTCGCCCTGGGCATCAATCAGGTATTCTCCGTTAAAGATATTTTCTCCGGTACCGGCATCACGTGTAAAGGCAACCCCTGTACCTGAATTTTGTCCCATATTTCCGAATACCATTGCCTGGACATTAACAGCTGTACCCCATTCTTCAGGTATATGGTTAAGCTGGCGGTAATAAATTGCCCTGTCATTCATCCAGCTATCAAATACGGCACATACTGATCCCCAAAGCTGTTCCCATGGATCGGCAGGGAAGTCTTTCCCCGTCTTATTTTTTACTGCTTTTTTGAATTTAACTACAAGATTTTTAAGATCATCAACTGTAAGCTCATTATCGTTCATAACATTTCGCTCCATCTTCATCTCTTCGATGATCTCTTCGAATGGATCAACATCTTCCTTTGATTCGGGTTTTAATCCCAGTACAACATCACCATACATCTGTACAAATCTTCTGTATGAGTCCCATGCAAACCTTTCGTTACCTGTCTTTTTTATTAGTCCCTCTACTGAGTCATCATTCATTCCCAGGTTAAGTACTGTATCCATCATCCCTGGCATTGATACCCTGGCTCCTGATCTGACAGAAACCAGACAGGGATTGTCCTTGCTGCCAAATTTTGTACCCATAATGGATTCAATATTCGCAATGGCAGCTTCAACTTCATCTTTAAGTAACTCGACTACTTTCTCCTGACCATATTTATTATATTCAGTACATACCTCGGTTGTAATAGCAAATCCCGGAGGTACAGGTACCCCTATCAGGTTCATTTCACATAAATTTGCTCCCTTGCCACCCAGCAGGTTTTTCATCCCTGCATTACCTTCAGCTTTCTTATCGCCGAAAGTGTAAACTCTTTTAACCTTTGACATAATTCTATTATTTATTCAATTTATTTTACGTTCAAAATAAGTCGCAAATTTACGAAAATTATCCCAGAATATTGTAGATTTATTAATATTTTATTTAAAGGCTAAAACTCAGATAATCATATTTTTAGATATAAAAAGGTTTGGAAGAGCCAAAGTAAAATATTACACTTGATAAAATGAGTGAACATATCTAATTATCAACATAATTTTAGATATATTTTTTGGCTGGCAAAAGTCTTTTTATCAATGTAGCAAGGTATATGCGGTTTTATTTTGTTCTGTAACCCAGGGATTCAATCTTTTCCTTTATACGGGAAAGATCAAATGAATTACCTTTTAAGATCAGCTCGCCGGATTTAATATCGGCATTTGCTGATTCGACCCCTTCAATGCTTAATGCACCATTTTCAACACTTGCCTTACAGTGATTACAGGTCATGCCTGTAACATTAATCGTGGTAATATTCATCATATCAACTTTTATGTTATTACTTTCAAACTTTATCTTCCGGCTTTGCAGTAGTTTTTGTATATAGCCATTTATTATCAGGACTATAAGTAGAGTTGCAGAAATATAGCCTAACCAGAGTGGGAGCATATTATGATCGTGATTCATCATATTTTCAGGAACAGCAAACCATTCTGCAGGCAGAAGATTATTAATTATTGTACCAAAGATCAGGGCTCCTCCGATTATTGAAATAAGATAGCCACCAAGAGCTTTTCTTCCTAATACCCTGGCAATCATTGTTATAGTTGCCGCATTTGTGGCCGGTCCGGCCATCAGCAGTACAAGAGCAGCTCCTGGGCTGAGGCCTTTGAGCATCAGTATTGCAGCTACGGGAACAGATGCTGTAGCACATATATATACAGGTATTGCAGCAACCAGGACAATAAGCATTTCCAGAAAATTATTACTTGTCTGGCCTGCAAAGAAATTATCCGGTATAATTACTGCCATCAGGGCTGCAATCATTAAACCAACTACCAGCCAGCCCATAATGTCCTGCAGAAATTCGACGAAAGCATAACGAAACATTTGCTTAATCTTTGGAAACAGTCCGGGGGCTAAGTTTCTGTTATTTAAGGTTTCTTCAAAATCGTCATTTTTCTCGTTCCGTGTAATTTGGTTTGTTATCAGTCCTCCTCCTATACCTGTGAATAATGCAATTACTGGTCTTAATAGTGCAAATGGGAGGCCCAGCAGAGAATATGTTACCATAATAGAGTCGATTCCAGTCTGTGGGGTTGATATCAAAAATGAAACAGTTGAGCCCCTGGAAGCCCCATTTTTGTAAAATGATAACCCGGTTGGGATAACACCGCAGGAGCAAAGTGGCAGTGGTACTCCTAGTAAGGATGCATTTACTACTGCGCCGCGCCTGTTGCGACCCATATATTTCTTTACTTTGTTTTTCGGGAAAAGCAGGTATAATATTCCGGCAAAGAGGAAACCCAGGAGAAGGTAGGGAGCCATCTCTGTGGTGATAAACCATAGTTCATCGAGGTATAATTTTATATATAATGCAATATCCCTCATTTTATACTATTAAGGTTTGAATGTGTGTTATTGTTCAATCAAAAACATGCTTATTTCCCTGACCGGGGATGATGCATGTCGATTGTTTTCTTAAGATAGAGTCTGTCTATATGAGTATAGATCTCTGTAGTAAGGATGGATTCGTGCCCCAGCATCTCCTGTACAGCCCTTAGATCGGCTCCTTTTTTAATCAGGTGGGTTGCGAAAGAGTGTCTGAAGGTGTGTGGACTAACCTTCTTCTTTATCCCGGCTAAATCTGAAAGATTCTTAATTATTGTATATATCATCTCTCTGCTTAGCATTTTCCCCCTCCGATTCAGAAATAGTATGTTTATATCAGTTATTTTTTTCAGCCTGTTTCTGTCTTCCAGGTAATTTTTTATTTCCTTTATAACAATATTATTGAGTGGCACCAGCCTTTGCTTATCGCCCTTGCCGGTAACCATGATATATTCTTCTTTAAAGTGAAGATCTGTAAGCTTTATATTTATTAATTCAGAAACTCTTAATCCACAGCCGTATAAGGTTTCGATTATTGCCTTGTTTCTCTGTCCTTCAGCCTTGCTAAGATTAATTGATGAAATTATGGAGTCTATTTCCTCTTCAGAAAGAACTTCAGGTAATACTCTGCCAAGCCTTGGCGATTCAATAAGGGAGGCAGGGTTTTCTACAATTTTTCCTTCAATAAGCATATACCTGAAAAAGCTCCTGACACCCGACAGTATCCTTGACTGAGTCCTGGGGTTATCAATATTCAGCCATATAATAAAACCCTTGATATCCTCAAAGGTGATAGAATCTGGCGATTTTGAATTTAACTCCGATATCGAAAATTTTTCAAGAAGAGCCACATCGTGCATATAGGCTTCTACAGAGTTATCTGAAAGTGACTTTTCAATTTTCAGAAAAGATTCAAATTCCTTAATAACTTCCATCCAAGTATCATCCCTGGAATCATTCATATATGGAGTATTACTGATATTACAAATTTAGTAACATTATTGGCTTGGTAATTTAAGGAATGGATTTTTAGTATCTTTGTTTGCAAATATATTATATTACCTGTTTATGCTTATTACAATTATTAACGGACCAAATTTAAATCTTCTCGGGAAAAGGGAGAACACGATTTATGGTGAGCAGTCTTATGATTCAATACTTGAATCACTTAAGACGAAGTATGCGGGTGTGGATTTAAGATTCTTCCAGTCGAATATAGAGGGGGAAATTGTTAATTTCTTACAAGATTTATCCGGCGAAAGCGATGGAATTATTCTGAATGCCGGTGGGTATACTCATACTTCAGTTGCAATAAGGGATGCAGTAATAGCTATTAAAATACCTGTTATTGAGGTACATATAAGTAATATTATGAAGAGGGAGGAGTTCAGGCATAAATCTCTCTTATCATCGGTTTGTTCAGGAACGATGTTTGGATTTGGCAGCAGGGTATACGAGCTGGCACTGGAAGCTTTTGTCAGGGAAATAATAAAATAGATGATTAAAATGGATAGAAAACGGACCAAGGTTGTTGCAACCATTTCAGATAAGAGATCGGAACCGGAATTTATAAGGCAACTCTATGAAGCAGGCATGGATGTTGTGAGGATCAATACTGCTCACCAGGATATTGAAACAACACTGAGGGTAATTGAGAATGTAAGGAAGGTTTCTGATAAAATTCCCTTCTTACTCGATACCAAAGGTCCTGAAGTCAGGACTACCATATGTGACGGTGAAGTTATGCTTTTTAAAGGACAGGAGATCAAGATAGTAGGTGAGCCTGATGTTCATTCATCTTCATCATGCATATCGGTTTCTTATAAGGACTTTGCCAGAGATGTGCCACTGAAATCCAGTGTATTGATTGATGATGGCGATCTTGAATTGCTTGTTAAGTCGAAGGACGGTAATACTCTGGTATGTGAGGTAATGAATGATGCACACCTGGGGTCAAGAAAGAGCGTTAACGTGCCGAATGTCAGGATAAACCTGCCATCATTAAGTGAAAAGGACAGGAGGTATATTCAATTTGCCATTGAAAATGGGATAGATTTTATAGCACACTCTTTTGTAAGAAATGCCCAGGATGTAATTGATATACAAAATATTCTGGATAAGCATAACAGTGATATTAAGATAATTGCAAAAATAGAAAACCAGCAGGGAGTTGATAATCTGGGTGAGATTCTTGAACATTCCTATGGTGTAATGGTAGCAAGAGGAGATCTGGCAATTGAGATTCCTTACGAGCGAATTCCTGGTATTCAGCGTAAAATAATAGAACGATGCATTAAGAAAAGGAAGCCGGTTATTGTTGCAACCCAGATGCTTCATTCAATGATAAACAACCCGCGTCCAACCCGTGCTGAAGTAAGTGATATAGCCAGTGCTATTTATACTCAGACCGATGCTATTATGCTAAGCGGAGAGACTGCCTATGGAAAATACCCGGTAGAGGCAGTTAAGATAATGTCGAGGGTAGCAAAGGAGGTAGAGAAAAATAAGGTAAAATTCCTTGAACTGCCTTCCGGTAACCTTACCGGTGAGGTATCGGCTTATCTGGCGAAGGTAGCTGTAAAAACTGCCTCAAGGGTAGGTGCCAAGTGTATTATATGTGATACCGTAAGAGGCAGGACGGTCAGGAATATGGCATCTTTCAGAGGAATAAATTATGTAATGGCACAGTGTTATTCCTCCAGAACTATGAGAGAATTGGCTCTTTCCTATGGTGTATATGCATCCCTGCAGGAGAAGCATAAGTCATCTGATATGTTTCTGAAAGTTGCACTTTCAGGTTTACTTAAAACGGAAGATCTGAAAGATGAGGATATGATTGTTGTTCTTGCCGGAAACTTTTCGAGAGGATCAGGCTCTTCCTATATAGAGGTTGGCTCTGTCGAATATCTTAAAGAGAGAGCAGGTGGAGCCTGACTATGTTGGTCTGATTTTTGATGTATTTCAGGGTTTTTTATCAAGATGAATGGTTAAATTGTTCTTCATATTAATTGCCATGCTGCCGTTTCATCCGGTTCATGTATCAATGTCAAGTTTGTATCGGGATAGCGAAAGTGATAAGCTTATGCTTTCTGTTAGGATGTACACTGATGATCTGGCTTTGGATCTTTATAGATTGTATGATGCAGAAGGCGTTTACTCTGAGTTTGATCATCTTTTTACCTTTACGGGTTCAGACTCATATTATGAACAATATATCAGCGATCATTTTAATATACTTTTTGACGGGAAAGCTTCTGTTTTAAAATTTGATAAAAAGGAAATTCTTGATCTTGAAACATTATTGTACTTTTCAGTTGATACAGATAAAGATAAACCTGGAAGGATAAGTGTTATAAATAAAATACTTACCGGTATGTACAACGATCAGGTTAACCTGTTTATCCTGAAATTAAATGATACCGAGAAGGGAGTTAAATTCACTGCCTCCAGTACCGAAGAGGTATTTGTGGGTAACTAAACTGTAATGAGATATCAATGAAGCAAAAAATTCTAATATTTCTACTTATAATACTGACATCCAGGACATATGCTACGCATAACAGGGCAGGAGAGATTACTTACAGACAGATATCTGATCTTACTTATGAAATTACTATAACAACATTTACCTATGTTTTAAGCCTGGCCGACAGGAATGCTCTTGAGGTTAGCTGGGGTGATAACACCACATCAATAGCACCAAGGGTTGAATTACAGCAGCTTCCTAATTATTACCAGAGGAATGTATATAAGATTCAGCATACATATCCGGGATCTGGTGTTTATAAAATAGTGGTGCAGGATCCCAACAGGAATGATGGGATTAATAATATACCTAACTCTGTTAATGTCGTATTTTCAATATCTACCATCTTACTGGCAGATCCAAATATTGGATATAATAATACCCCTGCACTATTGAATCCGCCCTACGATAAGGCAGCCCTTGGTCACAGGTTTATACATAACCCGGGAGCATTTGATATTGATGGCGACAGTCTTTCTTACCGTCTTACAGTTTGTACAAGAGAGGATGGTATTCCTATTGAGAATTATACTTACCCGCCTGCTTCAGTTGAATTTTATATTGATTCGCTAACAGGAGACCTGGTCTGGGATTCTCCGATGGAACTGGGCCGGTATAATGTTGCAATTGAGATTAATGAGTGGAGAATGGGATATAAGATAGGATCGGTTGTAAGGGATATGCAGATTGATGTTTATGAGACCGATAATAATCCACCTCTTAACGGTCCGCTTGATAATTTCTGTATAGAAGCTGGAGATTCGGTAGAATTTGATGTAACTGCTACAGATGAAGATGGAGATATTATGACTCTGCTTGCAACATCAGGACTATTCACATTTAATAGCTGTGTACCCACCTTCGACAGTATATCGGTCGGCCCGGGTACAGCCACTTACAGGTTTAAATGGATTAGTTGTCATGATGCTGTTCGCGACCAGCCCTATGATATTCTGATTAAATCGGAGGATAATAATCCTGAAATAGAATTATTTGATCTCGATAATTTTCATATTAAGGTACTTGGCCCATCACCGGCTCTTTTAAGCGCATCCCCTCAGGGTAAGTTTGTCAGGCTTAGCTGGGACAGCTATGAAACAGATATAATAAAAGGTTATAATATTTATCGTCGGGTTAATCCTACTTCCTTTGTTCCCGACTCATGTACTAATGGAATTCCTGACTACCTTGGCTTTGAACTGGTTGGTTTTGCTTCAGGCTATAATACACTTAACTTTACTGATACAAACAGTGATAAGGGACTGGAAAATGGTGTTCAGTATAGCTACAGGATTGTCGCAGTATATCCTAATGGTGCGGAGAGTAAAACATCGAATGAGATTACTACAGCACTTATTTCCGGCGTACCGGTAATAGTTAAGGCAAGTGTACTTGAGACCGATGCTATTAACGGGAAGGTGCTTTTAGAGTGGCTTAAGCCGGATCAACTTGATACCATCCCCGCATTGGGGCCTTTTGATGTACTCGTCTCAAGATCTGAAGGGATTACAGGAGATAATTTTCAGTTAATAAAAACCTTCACCGATCTGAATGATACTACCCTTGTGGATTCTTTAATAAATACTGTAGATCAGGCATATATCTACAGGGTGGAAATTTATAATAATGAAATTGATAATGAAGGCTTTATAGGAGATCCAGGAATTGCATCCACACCTTATATGGATTTGTCTACAGGTGATAAGAAGGTAAATATCAATATAAGTATAAATGTTCCATGGATTAATACTGACTATATAATATACAGGTATAATGACCTGAGTACCGACTGGGATTCTATAGGATCAACAAATCTGCTGAGCTATGTTGATGGCGGACTGCTTAATGGTCAGAATTATTGTTACTATATTAAGTCAGAGGGTGAGTATAAGAGTCCGACCCTGCCCGACAGTATTGTTAATTTTTCGCAGCGGGCCTGTATGGTTCCATACGATAACGAGCCGCCCTGTACTCCGGATCTGGAGGTATCTACCAACTGTGATGATCTTTATAACTTTCTCGTATGGGATTATGAAGACCCGGCATGTTTTGATGATGTGGCAGGATATAATATTTATTATAAGGGAGATTTCTCTGCGAGTCTGGAGTTCCTTTATGAAGTTGAATCGCCGGATACCTTAAATTACAGACATGATTTAAATAAACCAGGGCAAATTGTAGCGGGTTGTTACGCAGTATCTGCTTACGACAGTAATGGCAATGAAAGTCCGAGATCCATTACCATATGCGTTGATTCCTGTAACTTTTACGAGATTCCAAATGTATTTACGCCAAATGGAGATGGTAAGAATGATCTTCTTATTGCCAAGACTTCAGGATTGATTGAAAAAGTTGATTTCAGGTTATTTAACCGTACCGGCATTGAGATTTTCAGAACATCTGAGCCCCGGCTCGACTGGAACGGAACGTATAAGGGCGATCTGATAGCCCCTGGTGTGTATTTTTATCAGTGTGATGTATTTGAAAGAAGGATTAGCGGACTTGAACAGTATCACCTTTCGGGTTTTATTCATATAATAACCGAAAAGGGTGCAAATCCGGTAATTATTGAATATTAAGTGCATATTATGAAGCTAAAAACAGGAATTCTGATTCTTTTAAGCGGTATTGCTCTGAGCAGTCCGGCACAGGACATGAATGATCTAATCAGAAGATCGGCAGCAAGGCTTGAAAACGGGCAGTATTCCAGTGCGGCTGAATTATGCAGGGAGGCACTGTCGACAGATAAGGATTACAGGCTATATCTTATTATGGCAGATGCACAATTAGCTATGGGACTGAGTTCTGAGGCTGAAGATTTATATCAGAAGGCCAGTAATATTGTTGATGGAGCCGGCGACTTTGGACTTGCAATTATCTATGCCGACAGAAATGATCCCCAAAAGATGGTATATCATCTTGAAAAACACCTCAGGTCGCCATTTAAGAAGACCGAATCGGAAATATTGCTTAACGATCATTTTACCTCTTTGCAATCTTCTATGGAATGGAAAAACCTATGGAAGCGATCCTGGTATACCGAATTAGAAAAAGGATTATCTGAGGCACTTTATCTGATAGAAAATTCCAGGCTGGAAGAGCTTGAGCATCTTGAAAATAATCTTCTTCCGTTATATAGTGATAAGCCTTCAATGCAATATCTCCAGGGACTTGTAAGTATGGCACATGGAGATATAAGGGGAGCACAGGATAAAATCAGGAAATCTATAAGTGAAGGATATATTAATCCTGGTGCTTACCTGAATTTTATTGATATTTTGATTAAAGACAGGAATTATGCAGAAGCAGCGAATATAAGCGAAAAGGCTAATGAGCTTTTCCCTTCTGAATCATTGTTTGTTCTTAAGCTGGCAGAGTCAAACAGGCTATTGGGAGATCGTGATAGAGCAGCCGAACTTGTGAAATACTACCTTTTTTTATATCCGGATAGCGAAGCAGGCTTATCTATGGCAGGGCAAATATCTAACGAGAAAAGAAGCTATAGCGAGGCACTTAAATATTTTACAAGAAGTATTGATCTATATCCAGGCAATGCAGATCATTATATTGACAGGGCTGATGTTTATAGCCGTACACAGACCTGGCAGTACGCTATTACAGATTACTCCATGGCTCTTGATCTTGATCCCGGGAATGGAGATGTCTATTATAAAAAGGGAAGTGCACTTTTAAGGATTGGAAATATCGATGATGCCTGTCGTGATTTCAGGATGGCTCTTAAGTATGGTAATAAAAAAGCTGCATCAGAGATTAATAAGCACTGTATTCGTTAATTAACATATAGAGTTACTTATAACATTATCTTGAATGCAGTAGGATTTTATCGTACAGTTCTTTAGGTTTAAATGGCTTGAGTATATAATCGTTGATATTAAGTCCTTCAATCTTATCTTCATGTTCCGACATTATAGCTGCAGTAAGTGCAATAATAGGAATATCTTTGATTTCCGGTTTTTCAGACTCCCTTATAATTCCCGATGCTTCAATGCCATCCATTTCGGGCATATGTAGATCCATTAAGATAAGATCGTACTCGTTGTTTTGTATCATGTCAAGTGCAATTTTCCCATTTTCGGCATGACTCACAATTATTCCCCACTTTGAGAGGAACTTATTAGCCACAAAGAAATTTATCTTATTATCTTCTGCGATAAGTACTCTTTTACCTGTCAGCTGATCAAGTGTTCCTTCTTCTATTGATTGACTTCCCTTACTTGCTGAACTTGTTGCTGAAAGAATAAACTTAAGTGTAAAACTGAAGCTGGATCCCTTTCCTATATCACTTTTAACCTCTATTTTACTACCCTGAAGCTCGATTAGTTTCTTAACAATTGATAGTCCCAGACCGGTGCCGCCATATTTTCTCGTTGTATCTTCCGATGCCTGGGTGTAGCTTTCAAAAATTGTATCAAGCTTGTCTTTTGGGATACCGATACCAGTATCTTCAACGGAGAAGCGTATTTCAATATCTTTTTCGTCTCTTTGTAACTCATCTATTTTTAGTTTAATAGAACCTGCAGAAGTGAATTTTAAAGAGTTTGAAAGCAGGTTTGAAAGTATCTGGTTAAGTCTTATCGGGTCACCAATAACTTCAGATGGCAGGGTTTCAGAGCGCTCAATAACAAATTGCAGTCCTTTCTCATCCGTCCTGAATGAGTAAGTTCTTTTAAGATCGTTAATAAAGTCATGGAGATTAAAGATGGTCTTCTCGAAAACTATCATACCTGATTCCATCTTATTAAAATCAAGTACATCATTTACCAGTGTAAGCAGGTGATTACCGGAGAAACGAAGTGTTTTAATATATTCCATCTGATCGCTTCTGGGATTTCCCTGCAACAGAAGGTTAGTTATGCCTAATACTTCATTTAGAGGTGTTCTTATCTCATGACTCATAGTTGACATAAACTGTTGTTTTAACCTTGCAGCTTCTTCAGCCTTCTTCCTTTCGATCACAAGGTTAGCAAGCATTTCCTTTCTCTGTATTACAAGGGCAATCTGGTTACCTATAATATCTATTACCTGGAGGTCGTGATTGGTAAATACAGATTCATCCTCATAATCCTGGAGAACCATGGCACCTATAATCTTATTATTAATTGTTAATGGCACTCCAAGCCAAACCTTGCATTCGGTTCCAACAAGGTCTATTAATTTGGCTTTTTCCAGTTTTTCAATGTCCTTTTGTCTCAGCAGAGTGGGTTTGCCTTCATTAATAAGCCATCCGGTAAGAGTTCCTTTGGTTGGAACCATATCAAATTGATCTTTCTCATCATTATATAATGGAAGGCTTAGTGTTTGATCGTTCTCATTATATAGTACTATATAGAAATTCTTGGTGTTGTAAAGCCTGCTTATCTCATTCTTGAATATTGTGAAGATATCCTGGAATTCGGTTTGAGTAAGAGCCACATTGGAAATATTCTGGACAACAGCTTTAAGATCACTTTCCTTCTGTTGGTCTGAAATATTCCTGTAGATAGCGAATAAAGATGTAGTGAAGTCATTAAAAGAAACTGGCTTAATAAGGAGAGATACAAATATTATCTCACCATTTTTTCTTTTTCTGTAAGTTTCAACCGCTATGGTTTCGTTTTTACTGGCCCTGTTGGTAAATTGTTTTCCTTCATCAGGTATATTGTCAGGAATTATCAGATTGTCAATATTCTTTCCTAAACATTCCTCTTCGCTATATCCAAATTCCCTTATAAACTCCCTGTTAACTCTCTCTATTGTTCCATCCTGACTGGTCTGCACAATGCTTTCAGGAGCTGACTCAATAAGTGTTTCAAGTTGGATTTTTTCTCTTAGGATTTCATTCTGTATCTTTTTCTTCTCTGTTATGTCTGTTAGAACACCTCTGTATCCCAGTAGTTTACCTCCTTTATTATAGATTCCTGTAGTCTGTGAGAGCACCTGTATCTCTTCTCCGTCTGATGTGCAGGCCAGATATTCATTTGATATAATAACTCCAGGTTTATCAATCTTTTTTAAATTATTAAATACTTTTTTAAGTTCCGATTCGTGGAACATGTTCCTTATAGATAGGCCTTTATCCATATCGTCCCTGGTATAGCCAAATTTTGTAAGGCCGTTTGAGTTTGCAAAGGTAAGTTTGCCTTTCAGGCTGATTTCGAATACCCCATTGGGGATCATTTCTGCAAATCGTTCAAAAATATCTCCCTGTGTTAAGAGTTCTTTTTCTCTTGATCTCTGGATTACTCCAGGTTCCCAGATAAGTATTACTTCACCTGTGTTAAGCCTTATACCAAAGTAATAGCCTTCATCTTCCTTATCAAAATCAAGGATGGTCTGTTTATTCGGCTGGCCTGTAAGTACTATTTTACCAATTAATTCCAGGATAATATCTTTATTTTTTATATCCAGCTGATTAAGGTCCCTGCCAATTATCTTATCAGGATCCATACCCCTGAACTCAATAGAATCATTATTAATATATTCCAGTATAAATCTGCCCTTTGAGTCTGGGTTTACTATCATTACAAAGTTCGTAAGAGACTCGAAAAGATCTCTAAGGCGCTCGAAGGTCTGGTTGATATCATCGACTGTTGATTCGTTTGAGATTACAGGCGTGTAGCTTGTTAGAAGGAATCGGTCTTCTCCAATAATAACGGGTTCTGCCGAGAACTTAAAATCTTTAACTTCTCCTTTTTTTGTCTTTATCGTGATATTAAAATCCTTAACCTTTTTTAATCTTGGCAGTTTGCGGATGAATTTATCACTTTGAACAATATTGGCAAAAAGATCTATATCATCTGAATTTTTACCAATAATATCTTCTCTTTTATAGCCCAGGGTATCGAGGAAGTTCTGATTTACTTCAATGTATCTTCCATCAGAAAGATTACTTATAGCCATCATCTGTGGTGTAGACCTGAATACATCTATAATCCTGTTCTTGCTTTCTTCAATTACTTTGAGATCCCTGATATTCCTTTTAAGCTCAGAGTTCTCTTGCTTGAGGGCAGCCACTTGTCTTTGGAGATCTTCAATTGAATATTGGTTTTTCATCCTGGGTATATATTCAGTTTTCTGAAATTATGTAAAAATATATTAAATAGTTTTATCCTCATCCTTCTTTTTTAAGTTTTGATATATAGTATCTGCAAAAGCTGTTAAGTCCGCATTCATTGCATAGAGGTTTACGGGCCTTGCAAATATATCTTCCGTGAAGTATTAACCAGTGATGTGCCAGCGGAATAAGGTTTTCGGGAATATTTGCTATTAACTGTCGCTCCACTGATAAAGGTGTTTTAGCATTGCTGCTTAAACCAATCCTGTTCGATACTCTGAAGACATGAGTGTCTACTGCCATGGCAGGTTTGTTAAAAATAACAGAGGCTATAACATTTGCAGTTTTACGTCCTACACCCGGTAATCTCTGAAGCTGTTCTATATCTGAAGGAACCTTATTGCTAAATTCTTCAGCCAGCATTCTTGCCATTCCGCTCAGGTGCTTTGCCTTATTATTAGGATATGAACATGATTTAATATATTCAAATATTTCATCCTGACTGGCTGCAGCCATATCTTTTGCTGAGGGGTAACGCAAGAACAGTGCGGGAGTAATCTGGTTAACCCTCTTATCCGTACATTGAGCCGACAGTATTACTGCTACTATAAGTTCAAAGGGGTCGCTGTACACAAGTTCGGTCTCCGCTACAGGCCTGTTTTTAAGAAAATAATCAATAGTTAGTCTGTATCTCTCTTTTTTAGTCATCAGCAGCTTTGTGAAATTTTGTTAAATTATCAGAAAAATATCATTATTCTTTGGAAATATAGATATGAAGTATACATTTGTTGAAATATTTATTTACACAGATGTACAATTACAGCCATAACTACTTTTATTTTTATTATTATTTTCCTTTAAAGAGCTAAGGGCTGTTTTGAACATTGATAAATTGTTAACCGGTCCCTTTAAGGGACTTTTTTTTTGGCTATGGATAAGTACAGTTCATATTACTACTATTATTTTTTTTATTATCACCCGGGATAATTATTAAGGCATATATTTTAATAATTACTATCCCGGATTAAACCGGGATTTTTTTTACAATAATATGAGAATAGCAATACAGGGGGAAAAAGGGAGCTTTCATGAAGAAGCAGTAAAGAGTTTTTTTATAAAAGGATCTTACGAATTAGTTTCATGTACTTCATTCGATTCAACAATTGATGCTATAAAGCAATCCAGGGCTGATATGGCTGTAATGGCAATTGAGAATGCACGTTCCGGAAGTATCTTATATAATTACTCGCTGATAAGGGAATCGGGATTAAAGGTACATGGAGAAAAAGATATAAGAATCAGGCAGAATTTAATGGCACTGCCCGGTCAGACAATTGATAATATAAATGAAGTGTGGTCACACCCCGTTGCTATTTCGCAGTGTATGAATTTTCTTAGCGCTTATCCCGAAATAAGACTGGTAGAGAAGGACGACACAGCATCCAGTGCAAGGATTATTAGTAATAATGAAATTGCAGGAGTTGCAGCGATAGGAGCAGATATAGCTGCTGAAATTTATAAGCTGAATATCCTGGCATCGGGTATTGAATCTTATAAAATGAACTATACCAGGTTCCTGCTTGTTGGCGTCGGAATGAACAATACCTATAAGGCTAATAAAGCTTCGGTTTGTTTTTCACTTGGTCATAAGCCCGGATCTCTTGCAAAGCTGCTGGTTATACTTGCAGCGATGAATATAAATTTATCCAAGATACTATCGGTCCCTAAGATTAACAGCGACTGGGAATACCTTTTTTACCTTGATCTTGAATTTAATGGCGATACAGAGGTGGAACATATGCTAAAGGTAATTCATAATAACACAAGAGAACTGGAAGTGCTGGGTCTCTATAAGATTTAAAATATATTGTAATGAAAGCAGCCGGAAGATTAAATCATATAAAGGAATATTATTTTTCCATTAAACTGGATGAAATAAGACAATTGAAAGCCAGTGGTGAGGATATTATAAACCTGGGTATTGGCAGTCCGGATTTAGCCCCTTCGCCAAGGGTTATTGAAAAGGCTATCGAGACATTAAAATCCAACGACTCTCATGGTTATCAGGCATATAACAGCATCCCTGATCTGCGTCTGGCATTTAGTGAATTTTACAGTAAAGTTTATAATGTAAACCTTGATTTTGAAAAGGAGATTTTACCACTAATGGGATCAAAAGAAGGAGTAATGCATTTGAGCCTTGCTTTTCTGAATAGTGCTGATGGAGTGCTTATTCCTGATCCGGGTTATCCTGCTTATGCTTCCGCTGCTAAAATATGTGGTGCCCGGGTCTTATATTATAACCTTCTTGAGAAAAATAACTGGCTCCCTGATTTAGAAGAGCTGAGGAGCATGGATCTTTCGGGAGTAAGAATAATGTGGGTAAATTATCCGCATATGCCTACAGGCAAGGTTGCACCGGCAGGTGTACTTAAGAACCTGACAGAGTTCGGGAAAGAAAATAATATTTTGATTATAAATGATAATCCCTACAGTCTGATTCTTAATTCAGAGCCTCTTAGTCTTCTATCTTTTGACCCCCTGAAGAACTATTCTATGGAACTAAACTCTTTGAGTAAATCCTATAATATGGCAGGTTGGCGGGTAGGGATGATTGCAGGATCTGAAGATAATATTAAAAATGTATTGAAGGTAAAGAGTAATATAGATTCGGGAATGTTTCTTCCTGTTCAGCATGCTGCTATTGAGGCTCTCAGGACAGAAGGGGAATGGATAGATAATTTAAACAGTATTTATGAAAGAAGGAGGGAGATAGTTTATAAGATATTAAATATCCTTGGATCGCCTTACAGAGAAGATCAGGCCGGCCTCTTTGTATGGTCGGGTCTGCCCCCTGCTTATGAGTCTTCCTACGATTATTCTGATTATTTGCTTAAGAAGTATGGAGTATTTATTACTCCCGGGTCTGTCTTCGGGACAAATGGCAGAAAACATATTCGTACCTCTCTTTGTTTGCCTGAAGAATTACTGCAGAAATGTTTAAAACGAATTACATCAAAATAATAAAATTGTAAATTATGAGCGACGAACTAAGTCTCGATAATAGTCAGCTTTGCTGCCACGATAAGAGGCCTTTGCTGGTTTCAGGGCCCTGCTCGGCAGAGTCGGAATTCCAGGTGCTTGAGACTGCAAGGCAGCTAAAAGCAATAGGAATAAATATTTTCAGAGCAGGGATATGGAAACCCCGTACCCGACCTGATACCTTCGAGGGTATGGGATCAATTGCACTGCCCTGGCTTAAAAAGGCAAAGGAGGAAACCGGGATGCTGACTGCCACCGAAGTTGCTAATGTATGGCATGTTAAGGAAGCTATCAGTCATGAAGTTGATATATTGTGGATTGGTGCAAGAACTACTGCAAATCCATTTGCAGTCCAGGATATTGCCGATGCTCTCAGGGGATATAATATACCTGTATTTGTTAAGAATCCTATTAATCCTGATATTGAGCTATGGATAGGTGCCTTGCAGAGGTTAAATAAAGTAGGACTGAGGAATCTTATTGCTGTTCACAGGGGCTTTAGCTACTATGGGAAAAATTCTTATCGTAATCCGCCCCAGTGGGAAATTCCAATAGAATTGAAAAGACGAATACCTGAAATTCCTATTATAACAGATCCAAGTCATATCTGTGGCTCAAAGGATTTACTGTTTAATGTTTCTCAAACAGCTATGGATCTTGACTTTGATGGACTGTTTATGGAGTCCCATTTTAGCCCTGATAAAGCTCTAAGCGATAGGGAGCAGCAGGTTACTCCTGCTCAATTGAAGGATATTCTCGACCGGCTTATCCTTAGGAATCACGATGTTAAATCATCTCAGCAACTTGAGGGTCTGGAAGGACTAAGGCGACAGATTGACCAGTGGGATGAAGAGCTGCTGAGAGTACTGAGAAGCAGGATGGCAATTTCAGAGGCAATCGGGGATTATAAGAAGAAAGAAAATATTACCATCCTTCAAACAAACAGGTGGTCTGAGATTCTTGAAGACAGACTTCGTAAAGCAAAGACACTGGGATTAAGCGAGCAGTTTATTATTCAGTTATTTAAACAGGTACATCAGGAATCTATTAACTTTCAGAATAGAGTAATGAATTAATCTGCCGGAATTAATACCTTTAAAGTTGGAAACAAGGCATATATGGAAAAAATATTCTATACAATACAGGGTAAGAGATCTGATATAATAATCGGAAGGGCCTGGGAGCTTGTCGGTGACCTGATTCCTGCCGGACAAACTGTAATTATTACTGACAGGAATGTGTCGGGTTATTACTTAGATGAATTTCCTGATTGTAAGGTGCTTACATTGTCGCCTGGAGAGTCTTCAAAAAGCCTCTCTACTGTCGATCAGATTGTAAAAGAGTTACTTAAACTGGAGGTCGACAGAAGCTATTTCCTTCTGGGTATAGGTGGCGGTGTTGTAAGTGATATTACGGGTTTCGTCGCATCTGTGTATATGAGAGGTGTCAGGTTCGGATTGGTATCTACAAGTCTTTTATCGCAGGTAGATGCCAGTATCGGAGGTAAAAACGGAGTAAATAGTAGCGGGTATAAGAATGTTATAGGCTGTTTTACTCAACCTGAATTTGTTATATGCGATACCACTATGTTAAAAACCCTTCCTTATGAGGATTTTAAGTCAGGGCTTGCAGAGATAGTTAAGTATGCACTTATACGTGATAGTAAATTATTCTGTCTTCTTGAGGAAAGGGTCTCGAGCATTAATGAAGGTAACAAATCATTAATGGATGAGATACTTAGCCGTTCGGTTAAAATAAAGATAGATATTGTTGAAGAAGATGTAAGGGAAAAAGGGGAGAGGCGTTTACTGAATTTTGGTCATACTATTGGTCATGCTATTGAGGCAGCAAATGGTCTGAAGCATGGACTGGCTATAGCCAGGGGTATGGTTTTCTCATCGTTAATTTCACTTGAGGAAGGTTACCTCGATAAAGATAAATACAATAGAATAATCGCCTTGTTGAAGTCATTGGGCTTGCTTGATGGAGTTCCGGGAATATCCAGTTCCTATTTAGAGATTGTAAGACGTGATAAAAAGAGAGAAAAGAATATAATTCACTTTGTTCTCTTAAATGATATTGGTAGTGCATTTATTAAGGAGATGCCACTTCAGGACCTTGTTACATGGATGGAAAATAAGATTTAGCTATGATTGCAAGGATATATCCCTCTGATTCTTCAGGATCTGTAGTCTCGCAGGCTTCAAAGAGTTCCATGCAAAGAGCAGTAGCAGCTGCCTTATTATCAAATGGACTGTCGGTGCTTTCAAACGTATCTGATTCTGCAGATTCTCTTTCTGCCTTGAAAATGGCTGAATGCCTGGGTGCCAGTGTAGAAAGAACCGGTGATAAGGTGAATATCAGAGGTGGCTTAGATCCTGTGTGCAGGGAATTGAATTGTGGCGAATCAGGCCTCGGAGTACGATTGTTTTCAGCAATAGCATCTCTGTGCGATAAAGAAATAACTATCAGTGGATCGGGATCTGTTATGAAACGTCCAATGGCTATGATCGAAAAGTCTTTGAAGGAGCTGGGAGCAAAGGCAGATTCTGCCCGTGGTTTTCTGCCAATTAAGATTAAGGGCCCTATTCACGGCGGTAAATTAAAGATAGACGGATCTTTTAGTTCTCAATTTATTAGTGGATTATTATTTGCTCTACCACTTCTTGAAGAAGACTCGATTCTGCTTATTGATTCATTAAAGAGTAAGCCATATATAGATTTGACCATTAGTGTTTTAGAATCATTTGGTATAAGTATTGACAAGCATGATTACAGGGAAATATATATTAGAGGAAGGCAGGTATATAAGTCTGCCTGCTATCGTGTTGAAGAAGACTGGAGCGGAATATCATTTCTCGCAATCCTGGGGGCAATATCAGGTCGTATATCTGTAAAGGGCTTATCACTTAATTCTGTTCAGTCTGATAAGGTAATAGTTGATGTATTGCGTAAAGCCGGTGCAGTAGTCGAGACAGTTAAAAATGAACTTATTATTGCACCGGGTAAGCTACTTAAACCCTTTGAATTTGATATATCAGATTGTCCGGATCTTGCACCTCCCTTAACTGCACTGGCAGCTTATTGTAATGGTAAGTCAGTGCTCAGGGGCACAAGCAGGCTGGCAGGAAAGGAAAGCAACAGGTCTGAAACACTGAAGCTTGAGTTTGCCAGGCTGGGGGTGAATATTGATATTCAGAACGATTCGATGGAGATTTTTGGAAAATCCAGGGTTGGCTCCGGCGAGGTTGATTCGCATGATGATCACAGAATAGCCATGGCCCTTGCAATAGCTGCTGTGAAGGCAGAGGGGCCTGTTACAATAAACAATGCAGAAGCTATAAATAAATCTTATCCGGGATTTTTTAATGATATGGTGAAACTGGGTATAAAAGTTGAATTATTTAATTAACTGGAAGATGAATACATTTGGAAAGCTTTTCAGGGTCTCTCTATTTGGAGAATCACACGGACCAGCCGTAGGTGTAATGATAGATGGCTGTCCGCCGGGAATTGAAATTGCAGAAGAAGAGATATTGATGGAACTCGACAGGAGGAGGCCGGGTGCAAAAGGAACAACGCCAAGGCAGGAGCATGATATACCTTCTTTTATGTCAGGAATATTCAATGGCAGAACAACTGGTGCACCAATCTTAGTATCTACAAATAATACCAATAAGGTATCCTCTGATTATGATAAGTTTATAAATATTCCCCGCCCTGGTCATGCGGATATGACTTCCCGGATTAAATACAGGGGTTTCTCAGACCCACGTGGAGGGGGCCATTTTTCGGGCCGCCTGACATGGGGCATCGTTGTAGCAGGTGTTTTTGCCAGAAAAATTCTGGGAAATACTTTAATCAATGCTGCTGTGTCGGAAGTTGGAGGTTCAATAGATATTGAAGACGTAATAAAATCAGCACTTGCTGACAATGATTCTGTTGGCGGAATTATTGAATGTTCTGTAAAAGGTATTCCTGCAGGCCTTGGTGAGCCTTTTTTTATGTCGCTTGAATCGCAGATATCGGCCATGGTATTCTCTATACCTGCAATAAAGGGAATAGAATTCGGGTCTGGTTTCAAATCTGCCTCTATGAGGGGTTCAGATCATAATGATATGATAATTGATAAGGAAGGAACAACAGCTACTAATAATGCAGGAGGAATAAATGGTGGTATAAGTAATGGTAATGAGATTTACTTCAGAGTTGCTGTAAAGCCAACATCAAGCATATCCACGCCGCAGGAGACTGTTGATCTTGAGAAGGATGAGCTTGTTGAACTTAGGGTAAAGGGAAGACATGATGCTTGCATTGCATTGAGAATGCCGGTAATTATTGAGTCGGCGACGGCAATTGTCATGGCCGATCTCTTATTAACAGACAGGGGAATAAATGGTGAAAGGGAAATATAATAATGATTGAAAGAATATTAATTGCGGGTGCGGGGAAAATGGGGTCATGGCTGGCTGAAACTTTATGCCTGGATTATGAGGTGGGGGTATATGACACTAATCCTGACAGCTTAAAGTATCTTTTTAATACATATAGATTTATGGAGCCTGGAGAGATCAGTGACTTTAAGCCACAGATAGTAATAAATGCTGTCGGACTTAAGCAGACAGAGCAGGCCTTTGATACCCTTTTGCCGTTTCTGCCCGAGGATTGTATATTATCTGATATTACATCCGTTAAGAACGGTCTGGAGGAGTATTATATAAAAAGTGGTCGAAGATTTGTATCCACTCATCCCATGTTCGGGCCCACATTTGGAAATATCAGGAACCTTAGCGACCAGAATGCTATTATTATTAAAGAATCGGACCCTGCAGGAAAGAAATTTTTTATGGATTTCTATGGCTTGCTTAAACTGAAAATATTTGAATATAGTTTCGTTGAGCACGACCAGATAATTGCATATTCTTTATCTGTCCCTTTTAGTTCGACGATAGTATTTTCGGCCTGTATGAAAAAACTGGAAGTTCCGGGAACCACATTTAAGGCCCACCTGGATATAGCCAGAGGTTTGCTTTCGGAAGATGATGATTTGCTAAGCGGAATCTTACTCAATAAATATTCCATAGGTAAACTTCAGGAGATCATGAAAAGACTGGAAGATCTTATTTCAATGCTGGAAAACAATAAGGAGGACGAGCTGCATCAGCTTTTCGACAGGCTGCGCGTTAATATTGGAGTAGCCAGCTGATTATGCCATCTCCGATATTACAAGTACTCTGCTTGTAAGATCAGTAATGCAGAAACGATTATCAATTCTGTAGCCGGCAACCCAGAATATTTTTTCGTCAGATAAAAAGATATTGATATCATTTTTCTTATTCAGTGGAATCTTCAGATCTACAAAGAAATCACTCAGTTTTTTCTTGCCTTTCATACCCAGAGGATAGAAGTAATCTCCTTCTGCCCATTTACGTATATTAAGGGGTAATTTTATCTTGTCATAGTCGAGGTATGCAGTATTTGGATCACCACTGATAGTAAGATCTGCAGCATCTACTACTTTTAATTTATACCTTCCGATATCCTGTATCTTATCAATAACCATGGTTTCAGATATATCTTGATTATGTATACTGATTCCTGATATTAGCAGCTCCTCCCTGTCTTTTAGTATAGTATGTGTTTTTGTGCTAATTTGTTTGCCCGGTGGGGCAGCAATAAGTTTTTTAAGTTCATCAATTCCATTAGCTCCTATTCCGAAGTCTTTGAAAAGTTCGTAGTAATAGAGATCTGATGGTTCTAAAACTAATAAGTCATTTATCTTAACTGAGATATCACTATTGTTATTTACAAATATCCTGTCTCTGGCGATTTTGGTGTTTTTATCAATCACCTTCTGTACTTCCTCAAGTCGCATTATTGTAAGTTCCATAGAGGAAGAAAACGATGGATTCAGTTCTTTGAATAGTGGAATAATTTTATGTCTTATGCTATTTCTCTTATATTTTGTTTCAGTGTTAGATGAATCTTCGCGAAAAGTAATATTATTATCTGATGCATACTTTTCGATATCCTTTCTGCTTGCAAATAAAAGTGGTCTGGTCAGATTCCCATTGGAAGGTTTAATACCCGTTAAGCCCCTTAGTCCGGTACCTCTAACAAGGTTGATAAAGAAAGTCTCAATAATATCATCCTGATTATGTCCCAGCAGAATTGAATCAAGTTTATTGGCAGATCTGACTTCCTCAAACCAATCATACCTGAGGTCTCTTGCTGCCATCTGAACTGAAAGACCATTTTGTTCTGCATACTGCATAGTATTGAAGGTTCTGACAAAGAGCTTTATGTTATTGGAAGAGCAATAATCTTCAATAAATTTCTGGTCGTTATCGGATTCCTTTCCCCGTAGTGAAAAGTTGCAGTGTGCAACAGATATTGAGTAGTTGAGTTGCCTGAATAAATGGAGCATCACCATAGAGTCTATTCCGCCGCTAACAGCCAGGAGAATTTTATCGGTTTCTCTTAAAAGACTATTGCACTTAATATAATCTATCGTTTTTTCTAACATACTTGTTAAAAGGAATATCTAATACAAAAATAGCTATTATTTAGTAATGCAGGCAGCTGGCTGCAAAAATCACCTGTAGTATATTATTTTTGGGGAGGTAGGATCAAAGGTTTTAGATTCGAGCAACTTCTCGCCTGATATTTCGAAGTTTTTCGTTGTAGAATAAGGCGGACTAAATGGAAAATAGCTGAAGCGGAACTGAATTGTATTAAAGATCAGCTTATCATTTCTGATTCGAAGACCGAGACCAATTTCTGATACAAGGTTATTATTTAGTGTATATGTATTGTTGTTGGAAAATATTCCTAAATCTGTAAATCCATAAAATGCAAAGCGAAATCCATATATATAAATAGGGGTGAATGATATGGTTTCGAGGTTTAGTATCAGTCGCTGTTCTGGTCGGATGGTATCGTTGGAAAAGCCTCTTATCCCGGCATTATTGTTTATCCTGAGGTATTCATCATCAAAGCGGTTATATCCTCTGGTATATCTTAGACTTGCAAAATACCTGAAACGATATTTGCCCATCGTTGTGAGATTAGATATATAATTAGCTTCCATATCAAGGGCTCCCTGTTCTATGGACTCACCGTTATGGAAGAAACCTACCTGGGTATTTAAATAGAAGTATCCAATTTTACCGGGAAAGTTAGCCATAGAAAGACCTAATCCATAATAGTTTCTTTTATTAAATTCATTGATCTCTCGTCCGAAGCTTAAGTAAAATTTACCCCCATAGGCAATATCCTCTGTTCTGCCGTAGTTGTATATCAGGCTTGTCTTATAATAATTCTGTTTTACCAGCGATATGGATCCCAGAAGTACTCTGTATTTTTGCAATGAATAGTAAGAATTACTGGTAATCTCGGGTCGTTCATATACATTATTATTGATATATCGGCCTGATAGGATCAGTCTGGTCATATTTGATTTATCAATCATAAAAGATCTGCCGAACCAGATATCAAGATTATTGTAATCCAGCGGCGCTCTTGTTTCCAGGGTATCAAGATCGCTGGAGGTAAATGTTTCTCTAATATTAAATCCGCCTGCATAGGTGGTGGTAGCCGAAATAAACTTCCTGTCCAGACTAAGTTCATAATATTCCTTTCCAAGTGCGTTGGAATAGGTTGCAGATGCATCTATCAATGATTTTGAGATATTTCTCATCTTATACGAAAACTGATAGCCTAAGCCATAATAATCTACATAGTAGTTATATGGAAATGATATAACAAAATCATGGCCTAGCCCAAACAGGCTTCGCTCAAATATTTCAAGCATCCCTGACTTGGCTCCGCCAAACTCATAATTAAGTCCAAGGGAGTAAATATCTCTTGTAACAATATGTATATCAACCATTTCCTCGCTAACGGGAATCACAATTATTTTGGCATCATCAATAAATTTCAGTTTTCTGATTATTCTCTCAGATTCGCTTAGTTCGAAAGGTGAAAATTTATCACCTTCCCTGAACATTAAATAGTTGCGAAGAACAAATTCCTTTGTTACGGGATGGGTCCTGTTCAGAAACTCTGAGAACCCTGTGGCATTATCAGACTCCGGTTCGTTAATATTTGTACCAAAGGGATCCAGTCTTTTAATTGTTATTTTCCTGATTACCTTACCTTCGCTATCGCTGTAATCGTTGGAAACCTTTTCGCTGTGATCCAGGTAATTAGCCTCAGGTGGTAAAACTATGGCCAGGTCATATATTCTTTTAGTCAGAGATCTTCGGGAGGCTTTGGCCTGGAGCGAATCGTAGAAAACCTTTGTTCTCTGAATACTTTCAGGATCGTCGGGCAGAAGTGTATTGGAGAGGTATAATATGGTATCGTGATTGAAATGATAGAGACTGTCGTAAAGAAATACATACGATCCCTTCTTTACTTTTAGCGGAACAAGTGATGAATTATTATTCTGAGAGAAAGTATGGGGTAAAACAAATAAGAGGATAACGACAAGCAATAGCGTTTCCTTCCTTCTTACTGACCAGAATATGATATTATTGATCAGCATAATGCCCTTTAAATTAAGTAATTAATAAAGTTATTTCTCCAGAACGTCATCCGAGTTAAACTGGAACCCAACCCTTTTCCCCGTTACTCCCTTTGAGTATTGAATTTTCGTTTGCAGCTGACCGACTGATGCAATCTTAACAGTATCATATGGCGGAACAAGTAAATCAAATTCCAGCGAGTACTGCATGGCTGTAAACAGTATTTTTTTCAGAGCTTCTCTTCCCACTTTTTCATTACCATAGTTTGAGAAAAGCATCCCCATCTGCCTTTTACCTTCAACAAAGTACTGGTCTTCCCAGTTTATAAATATTCTTCCAATCAGGTATCCCAGGTCTTCTGTTCTGGAATACTTAAAAGAGTCAGACAGGAAATTATATATATTTATTATACCAGAGTATGAGTTATTATGGTTTTTTTGGATGTACTTTGTTTTCCAAACAGGGTGATCGCGGTCGAATTCAAATACATTTGAATGCATACTGAATACGAGTATATCTCCGGCTATTTTAAGAGAAACATCAAACTTGCCGTTTTCCCTGTAAACGAGCCTGACTCTTTTGTCTGCTCCTTCCAGTTCGCGGTTAAACTCCCTGGTTATAGCTGCCAGTAACTTTCTAAGCTTATTAAAAGCTTCAGCAGTATTATCATATACCTTTTGCTTAAGTACAGATTTCTCCTGCAGCGTTTTAATAATTTCCGTCTTTTTTTCCGGAGCATTCATAGTATATTCCCTGATATAAAATTTTTAATATGCCCTTGCAAATATTACCCTTTTATTTGATCGTTTGCCGGAGTAAACGCATTTACCTTCCTCTTCCGTGGCATCAAATGGGATAAGCCTTATGGTTGCTTTTGTTTCCTCCTTAATTTTGTCTTCAGTCTCTCTGGTTCCATCCCAGTGAGCAGAAAGGAAACCTCCAAGTTCGATCCTTTTCTTAAACTCTTCCCATGAGTTTACTTCAAAAATATTATTATCTCTGAATTTAAGAGATTTTAAGAAAATACTTTTCTGAATCTCATCCAGTAGATTGCTAATATATGATGTAAGACCATCCAGAGAAACTGTTTCCTTTGTCAGAGTGTCACGGCGGGCAATCTCTACAGTGCCGTTCTCAATATCCCTGGGGCCAATTGCAATTCTGACAGGTACTCCCTTTAATTCATATTCTGCGAATTTGAATCCAGGCTTATGTGTGTCGCGATTATCATATTTTACTGAAATACCCACTTTCTCAAGGTCTGATTTGATCTTTGATGCACTTTCGGAGATTTTATCGAGCTGACTGTCTCCTTTATATATAGGAACAATTACAACCTGTATAGGCGCAAGGTTTGGAGGCAGTATCAATCCGTTATCGTCGGAGTGAGCCATTACAAGTGCTCCAATAAGCCTGGTTGATACACCCCATGATGTCGACCATACATGCTCAAGTTTTCCTGTCTTATCGGTAAACTGAACATCAAATGCTTTGGCAAAATTCTGGCCCAGAAAATGAGAGGTGCCTGCCTGCAAAGCTTTGCCGTCCTGCATTAGGGCCTCTATTGCCTGGGTCTCAATTGCTCCGGCAAATTTTTCTGCCTCCGACTTGGTTCCTTTCAGTACAGGTATACCCATGTAGTTCTCAACAAAATCTGCATATAGATCGGTTATCATCCTGGTCTCAGTCTCAGCCTCCGATTTTGTTGCATGAGCCGTGTGCCCCTCCTGCCACAGGAATTCGGCTGTCCTGAGAAACAGTCTGGTCCTCATTTCCCATCTTACAACATTGGCCCACTGATTAATTAGCAGGGGCAGATCACGGTAACTCTGTATCCAGTTCTTATATGTATTCCAGATTATTGTCTCTGAAGTTGGCCTTACAATTAGTTCTTCTTCCAGCTTTGCATCAGGGTCAACAATAACACCCTTCCCATCAGGGTCATTTTTCAGCCTGTAATGAGTAACCACAGCACATTCTTTTGCAAATCCTTCAACATGATTGGCTTCTTTGCTGAAAAATGATTTAGGAATAAAGAGAGGGAAATATGCATTCACATGTCCTGTTTCTTTGAACATCTTATCAAGTTGAGCCTGTACTTTCTCCCATATTGCATACCCATAAGGCTTAATAACCATGCATCCTCTTACAGCAGAATTCTCAGCCAGATCTGCTTTGATTATCAAGTCGTTATACCACTGTGAATAATTATCTTCTCTTTTTGTAATAAAATCTGCCATCTGCTTTGGTATGGAATTTGTTAATTGTATATTAAACCAGCAATTTTAGTATTGCGCAAAGTAAATAAACTTAGTGATAATAAAAAAACGGGAGGATATTATGAAAGCAAAAATTTTACTCGGAACAATAGCAGGACTGCTGACAACAGCAGCTGTAACAATGGCCGCAGATCTTCCTGCTGATGCAACCTACGACAGATTTGGACAGCAGGTTGTTGTAACAAAGCACTACAGGAACTATGATTATCATTATGCATCGAGGATAAACAGATTCCACAGATCTTATAATACATTCAGCTTTTATTCTCCTGTTTATACAGACTGGTACTGGTATACTTACCAGCCGGCTACATGGGGAGTAAGTATTTATGCTGGAGGAAGTGGCTTTGGATATGCTTACTCCTTCGGATACCCGGCATATAATAGAGGATATTATGATCCATGGAATAATTACGGATCTTATTACGGTGGATATTATGACTACTACCCAGGCTATGCATATAATAGCTGGTACTATCCTCCAAGGTATAATGTAAGGATAAAGTACAGGGTAAATAACCATTATTATGCCTACAATAACTATCGCTATACAAGAAATTATAATAATAGTCACAGGTACTATAGCGACAGGAATTACAGGAGTACTAGTAACAGGTATCCTGCAAGGGCAACCCAGACAGTCGGAAGAAGGACAACTACAACTACAAGCAGCAGAAGTACTACAAATGTAGGCAATACAAACAGGACAAATACAAGGGTTAACCAGACCGGTGAAGTAAACAACCGCCAGAGAAACAATACCGGCAATGCTAACAGGGTAAATAATAATAACAGGTATCACGACAGGAACCCTAATACAGGTAATAATAATAATAACAACAACAGGTATCACAACAGAAATCAGAATACTGGAAATAACCAGGGTAAAGTCGTAAACAGAACAAACAGTGTTAATCAGTCGAGAGTTAACAGAGTTAGTACTACCAGGCCCACCAATAATCAGGGCAGAACTGTAACAAGATCTCAGACAAATACTACACGTACTACTGTAACTACACCGGCAAGGACCAGCACAAGAAAGACTGTCGCCACACCGGCAAGGACAAATAGTAACAGGGGAAGCAGTGTTACCCGGACTAATTCAACACATAAAACGGTTAAAGCTCCAACAAGGACTAATACTGTTAAGAAGAAGAGTACACCAGCAAGTAGCACAAAGAAGAGTTCTTCAAGCAAAACAACAAATAAAAAAGGCAGACGTTAGTCTGCTTTTTTTTTATGTCCGGATTTAAATTATAAATCCAGATTTGTTTTGTATTATTAGACTGAAAAATTATTCAATATCTTGGTATGATATTTGATACTAATACTATAGAATATTAATTTCGGAGGTAATGATGAAAACATATTTATATATAGCAATTTTATCCACTTTTATATTGAGCTCATGTTCGTCAGGCTTATATGTAAGTGGAGAATATGATGATTTATATTACACCCCTTCAGACAGGGTGGAATATGTGCAGACAGCAGAAATACCGCTTAATGCATATCAGTCTATTGATGCAATAGAAGATCAATATGCACTTGACACCCTGGTGGCTGATGAATATTTATATGATGGTGATTATGTTGACGATAAGGCTTATTCTGATGATTCCAAGGATGCCTTCGATTATTATGACAGATCATATACTTCGAGTTTAAGCCGTTTTTATGGTAATTATTTTGATCCTTACTGGAGAGATCCTTACTACTATAATTATGGCTATCCTAGTTACAGTTTTTCATTTGGGTACAGACCTTTCGGATATTCTTCCAGCTTCTTTTATAGTCCTTATTCGTACTATGACAACTTTTACAATCCCTATTATAGAAGTTATTCGGGATGGGGCTATTCACCATATTATTATAATAGCTACTATGGATTACCTTATTACTCTGTATACAACAATTCATATTATGTAAATAGTAGTGATAGATATTATAATACAACTAATCAGCGTCGAAGAAGTTACAGTACTACCTCGCGTAACTATACAAGTTCTGCACGTTCAAAGGTTACATCGGTAAGCGGAGACAGAAGAGCTTCTGTATCGGGTACTACCGGAAATGTAGCAAGCGATAGCAGAAGAACCAGCCTTGAGTCGACTTCTGTTAACAATACTTCCAGAGCGAATACTGCAGTAAGAAGTCAGGGAAGGACAGGAACCAGGGTTAATTCAACATCCTCATCTGCCCGTACAACTACTCAAAAACCTGTATATAATTCTACACAAAGAACATATAAGCCAACATACAATAATCCAAGGATGACTACCAGGCCATCTTATAATAACAGGGCTACTACTAACTCCAGGGTATCTACGCCTTCTAATGTAAGAAGCGTGACAAGGAGTAATGCGGGTAGTCAGAACAGGTCATCATACAATAGTTCAAATAGCTCAGTTAACAGGGCCCGATCTTCAGTATCCTCTTCAAACAGATACTCATCACCGGCTAGAGTTAACAGCTCTTCGAGCAGGTCTGGTGTATCTGGTCGTGGGTCAGCGGTTAAATCATCAAGTTCTATTTCTTCCCGCTCGGGTACAGTCAGATCTTCTTCAGGTAGTGGCTCGTCAAGGTCTTCCGCAGGACGATCAAGCACCGGTAGCAGTAGCAGGTCGAGCAGCTCAGGTAGCAGAACGGGTGGCAGAAGGTAACAGAAAAATGTTTTATTAGTATTATGATTTATCCTCCATGTAGTAAAAAGGAGGTATAGGCGGGTACGTAAAATTAAAAAGAATGAAAAGAATAATTATAATAATCAGTTTTATCATAGGGTCATTTGCAGCGCTCAAAGGCCAATATGTTGATGAAGCTTTAAAATACTCACAGTTCTTCTACGGCGGAACAGCGAGGTTTCAGGCAATGGGAGGAGCGTTTACATCTCTGGGAGGCGACCTTTCGGTGCTTAGTTTGAATCCTGCAGGACTGGGGATGTTCAGATCCACAGATGTAAGTTTCACCCCACAGATGTATTTTAATAACTCCACGACTGAATTTGGAGGAGAGATAAGTAAAGATAATGCTTATAACCTGAATATTAATCAATTTGGGATTGCTACACCGATCAGTAAGGGTGGATCTGGCAGCGGACTTGTTTCGTTAAATTTTGGATATTCATTTTCAGTTACCAATAACTTTAATGGTAATGCAATAATTAGCGGAAATCTTGGAAGCAGTTCAATGGTCGATTATTTTATGGATAATGCAGAAGGAACCGATTACCTTGATCTTACTGGTACTGAGGGGATGGTATTTGATGCATGGATGATTGATACATTAACTAATAATTACAGCTCATATGGTTCAGCATTTTCTAACTATGGAGCCGATGCAAACTCAACATACGGGCAGGAAGTAAGAAGGATTATATCGTCGGAGGGAAGCAGCAAGGAACATTCGTTAAGCCTGGCGGCTAATTACAGCGATAAGATTTACCTGGGTTTTACTCTTGGTCTAAGCAGAATATATTCTGTTTACCAGTACGATCATCTGGAGACGGATCGGGAAGATAATATTTACCCTTTTAATCAATTCCAGTATCAGGAATACGTTGAAACAGAAGGTAAGGGCTATTCAATTAAGCTTGGTGCTATTATACGGCCAATCGAGTCGCTGAGACTTGGATTTGCTGTTCATTCTCCAACTGTTTATCGCCTGAATGAGTATTATTATGATTACGTCTACGGGTCAACGGATGATGGACCTTCTATTGAATTTCAGGGCGATGATTTCAGTTTCTCCTATACCCTGGTTACTCCCTTGAGGATTACTACAGGAGCATCATTACAACTAGGTAAAAGAGGAATAGTCAGTGCTGATTATGAATTTATTGATTATAAGATGGCCAGGTTCTCAAAACCTTCTGATGATGGTAATTTTGCCAGAGAGAATCAGGATATTAAAAATATATTGGATGTAGCACATAACTTCAGATTTGGTGGTGAGTTCAGACTAATATCTTCGGTTTATCTGAGAGGGGGATATGCATTATATGGTAGTGGTTTTACAAAGGGTGAAGATAACAGGGATAATTCCTATAATATCCTTTCCGGCGGTATAGGTATAAGACAGAGTAATTTTTATTTTGATGTTTCATATTCTCTTAGAAGTAATACAGGAGACTATCTGATGTATCAGAATAATAACCTTGATTTTGCGAGTATCAGTTACGACAGGAGTATGATTACTGCCACAATCGGAATAAAGATGTAATAAAAAATAATTATCGGATATAAATAAGGATTGGTACTATTGCTGATCCTTATTTTTTTTGCAGTTAATAAGATAACTGTATGATTCAGGTCCCATATTAAATATCAGATCGAGAATTGACAGGTTGGGGATAAATCCTTTCTCAATACTGAATACCTGGAAATACTCCGGAAGATTATCAATAAAATCATGCTTATCCTTTTTAGGATGAATAGTGTTACGAAAATCTCTGTAACCTTCTATATTGCTGATATATGACTCAGATAAAGTAAAGCTGTCATCAATTCCGAGTATCGACATCATCTTTTCTAGTATCTCTGTATTGAGTTGAATCAGGTATTTATGATTTTTTAATATTATATCCCTGATTTCATCTATATAGAACTCATAAAAAGCAGACGAATTATAGGATGTTTCCATGGTCCTCAGGTGATTTTCCTGCCATGGACGTGAATAGTCTATTTTAAGTGATGTAATATTTACCTTATGAAAGCTTCCTCTTTCAACGGGCACCGACAGAACCTGAATTCCATTGGGCGAGTATATTTTACACCTGTTTCTATATGTTTGTTTTATATAATTATCATGCCCTTCTATTATTATTTTTTCAGCCTCTAAGAAATATGTAAAATATTGAATGGGAGGGAAATAGGCCGTAGAGAATAAGCTGACAGCAGATTTTTTATCCATTTCAATTTATAATCTGTTAATTATACTGGCATTAAATCCGGCGCCAAAGCCATTGTCGATATTAACTACACTGACTCCCGATGCACAACTTGTAAGCATTGCCAGCAGAGCCGATACACCATTAAAATTTGCTCCATAGCCAACGCTTGTGGGAACTGCTATAACCGGAGCATCCACCAGGCCGCCTACAACACTAGCCAGTGCTCCTTCCATGCCTGCAATAACCACTATTACCTTACTTTCCCTTATCTGTGGTAATTTATCAACAAGCCTGTGTATGCCGGCTACTCCGGCATCATAAAACCTGTTCACCCTGTTACCAAGCAGCTCAGCAGTAACAGCAGCTTCTTCTGCTATAGGATGGTCTGATGTGCCTGCCGTTATAATCGCGATTGGCTTCTCCTGTATTTTAGTTTCTTTATTTACGACGCTAATAATTCTGGCATCTTCGTACCAGACTGCAGAAGGAATTACTTCCTTTACAGAATCAAATTTTTCACGGTCTGCCCTGGTTCCGATAATATTGTCGCCATGTTCGGAAATATGTTCAAAAATTCCCTTTACCTGTTTTATGGATTTCCCTTCGCAATAGACAATTTCAGGATACCCTGTTCTGAGTTCACGGTGATGATCGATCTTTGCATAGCCCAGGTCTGAGTATGGGAAGTGTTTTAATCTTTCCAGTGCTTCATCGATTGAAAGCTTATCTTCTTTTACTTCAACGAGTAATTTTTGCAGTATATTCTTATCCATCCTTCAAGTATTTTTTATTTATCTCTGATAATATTAAGACTACCCATTTTATATCCCTCCATATCAAGTGTAATATGCTTAATACCAAGCTCTTTAAGTCTGCTTATAATTACAGATCTTACTTTATTTTTATTTATTTCTTCTATATATTTCGGATAGCATTCCAGTCTGGCTATATCACCATGAAGTCTCACCCTGGTACCGGCGAATCCCAGGTCCTTAATAAATAACTCGGCCTGTTCAATTATATAGAGCATTTTTTCGTCAAC
Source organism: uncultured Rikenellaceae bacterium (assembly GCA_964634565.1). GTDB lineage: Bacteria > Bacteroidota > Bacteroidia > Bacteroidales > VadinHA17 > JAUVKT01. Next base: position 46,918 of record CAZWLP010000006.1, read on the forward strand.
TTCGGTGTCGTGAGGAATCCTTGTCAGAAGGCAGGCATAAGCGGGTTTATTCCATATTTCAAGTTCCCAGCTTTTCAGTTGTTCTCTTATTTCTTCTTTTGTAATCCCCGATTTTATCAGAGGGCTAAGTATCTTAAGCTCATCAAGGGCTCTTATACCTGGCCTGTAGTCGCTAAGATCATCAGCATTACTGCCATCCACAATAATATTGAATTGATTTTCCCCGGCGTAATTTTTTATTTCAGAAAACAGTACCTTCTTACATCTGTAGCACCTGTCATGTGGATTTGAAATAATTGACCGGGGGAAGGGCAAATCAACTACTTTATGTTCAATATTATACTCCTGGCAGAAACTTATTGCTTCATCTACCTCCCATTGAGGTATATAAGGTGTTTTTACTGTGAGTGCTCTGACTTTAAGCTTAAATATTCTGGCTATGGTATAAAGAAGAAAAGTACTGTCGACACCACCTGAAAATGCAAGTAATATACGATCAGACTGACTAAACAATCCTTTTAATTTTCCTATCTTCTTATCTATTGTCAATATTAGTTGTTTTTAGCCGATTCCATAACAATCCTGAAGACCTCCTTGATAGGGATATTATTTTGTAGAGAGATTTTAATGCAATCATTATATTCAGGTTTAGCAGAAACCATTTTACCCTCGTAAAAGCCATATTTCATTGTAATCTCTCCAATGGGGGTAATAATCTTTTTAAATTGTCTTTCAAGAGATAACTTTTCGACTGGCAATATTCTTAATCCCAGAGTAGTAGAGTGTGTAAATAAAATCTGTTTTACTTTTTCAATACTTTCATTAAAAGATAAAACAGAAACCTTTGTTCCTGGTCGTCCCTTTTTCATAATAATCTGAGTAAGAAAAACATCTGAGGCTCCTGCTTCAAGCAGTCTCTCCGTTAAGGAATCATACCACTCAGGGTTCATATCATCTATATTGCACTCCAGCAATGAAGATTTGTCTCCACCTGTTTTTTCTTCAGATTCTTCTCCCAGATGTACTCTTAGAATATTTGGTCTGGACTCATTAACCTTGTGCCCGATACCATATCCCGAGGAAGAAATAGTCATCCTGTTCTCTATGTTGAAAACATCTCCAAGGGTTTTAACAATTGTTGCTCCTGTAGGAGTGGTTGCTTCAAAGTCAACACCTCCGGTAGAAACGGGTATGTCTTTAATTATTTCGGCTGTAGCAGGTGCCGGGACAGGAAGATTGCCATGAGCGCATTTAACAAATCCACCACCCAGTTCCAGTCTGGAAATAATTACCCTGTCGACATTTAATTTATGATAACAGATAGCAGCCCCAACTATGTCGATAATTGAATCTATTGCCCCAACTTCGTGAAAGTGAATTTTTTCCTTACTCGTATTATGGACCTTTGCTTCTGCTTCAGCTACCAGGTCAAACATAAGCATGCTTGTCAGCTTAACCTTATTGTCGAGCTTACTATCAGTAATAATCCTGGCTATATCAGAAAGATGTCTGTGTGATTTATCTTCTTTTGTCTGTTTTACAGTTACTTTCGTCCCAAAAATACCGTGTCTCTGGTCTTTTTCTACAATTAATTCCCAACCATCAAGATTGAGTTTGTTTAATTCATTTATTAAATACATGCTATCAATCCCAAGATCAATCATTGCAGCAAGGTTCATATCCCCGCTTATCCCGGAGAAACAATCATAGTATAGAATTTTCATAATGCAGATGTTATAAAACTGGTGCTAATATAGCACTATGCTTACGAATATGAATAAAAATATTGTATTTTGCGTGCAGTATAGACGATGCCATTGCGGGCTTAGAATTTTTAATTATTGAATATGAAAAGGAGAGATTTCTTAAAAAAGTCGGTGAGTGCAGGCCTTGTTGCAGGTGTAGCATATAAGGTTGGTGGATATAATAATCTTTATGGATCAACACCATCGTTGCAGCTTCCGGATCTTGTTGCAGTAATGGGAGGAAGCCCTGATGCAATGTTTGATAAAGGTATCAGTGCACTCGGAGGTATGACAAATTTTGTAAAAAAAGACCAGACGGTTGTTATAAAACCAAATATGGCATGGGATCGTACACCGGAGATAGGGGCTAATACAAATCCTGTACTTATCGGGAGGATTGTTGAGCATTGCCTCAAAGCAGGAGCTAAAAGAGTTTATGTATTTGATAATGCAACCCACAACTGGGTAAAAGCATATAAGACATCAGGGATAGAGAAAGCTGCAAAATCGGCTGGTGCAAGGATGGTTCCGGGTGATTCAGAAAGTTATTACCAGGAAGTATCCATTAAGGGAGCAAAGGTTTTGAAAACAACCAAGGTTCATGAATTGATTCTTGAGTCGGATGTATTTATAAATGTACCTGTACTGAAGCATCATTCTTCAACGAAGATGACGGCATCATTAAAGAACCTGATGGGAGCTGTATGGGACAGGAAGTGGTGGCATTCTAATAATCTTCATCAGTGTATTGCAGATTTTGGCCTCTTTGAAAAGAAGCCAGCATTAAATGTTATCGACTGTTATAATGTTATGATGAGAAACGGACCACAGGGAGTATCGGTGGCAGATGTTGTAAATATGAAGGCTCAGATCTTATCTGCTGATATGGTTGCAGCAGATTCAGCCGCAGCGATGATGATTAAGAAGGAACCCGGGCAGATTGATTATATTCCTCTTGCATATGAGTTGGGTATTGGAGAAATGGATCTGTCGCGTTTGCAGATCAATAGGATATCAATGTAAATATGCCGGCAAATGAATAGTCCTCTTTTAAAAAAGATCAGGTTTCTGCTTGCTTTACTGGTCTTAGTGTTATTTATCCTCTCGTTTATAGATTTTAGATATTTACTCCCCGAGAAGTGGTTTGGGATATTACTATATCTGCAATTTACTCCATCGCTGCTTAAATTTATGGATGCTCCTTCAATTCTTGCAAGCGGATTTATAGTTGTAGCTGCACTAACTGTTTTTACCGGCCGATCCTATTGTTCCTTTCTTTGTCCCCTGGGTATCCTTCAGGATGCAATAAGCAGGGCCGGTGGAAAAGTTAAACGTCGCAACAGAAGGTATGGATTTAAGAAGCCACATACTATTTTAAGGTATTTGTTACTGGCTATTACTCTGATTGTAGCTCTCTCAGGATCAATACACCTGATAGCTCTTTTAGATCCCTATAGTATTTTTGGAAGGTTTGTAACGTATTTTTTTCAACCACTTATAGTTACTCTTAATAATATTGTTGCATGGATTGCCACTAAGTTTGATTACTATGAAATTTTTAAGGTTGAGTATATTAAGATACCTCTGATTGTATATCTGATACCCCTTCTTTTCCTGGTTTTGGTTTCCTATATGTCTTTTACCAGGGGAAGGTTGTACTGCAATACCTTATGTCCTGTTGGTACACTTCTTGGACTCCTGTCCAAGGTGTCTGTTTTCAGGATTACTATTGATAAGCAATCCTGTACTCATTGTGGAAGATGTGCCATTAATTGTAAGGCCTCCTGCATTGATTTTCTGAATGAGGATATTGATGAAAGCAGATGTGTAACATGTTTTAATTGTCTTACGGTTTGTCCTGATAATGCAATTAAATATGGTTTGCCCGTGAGAATAAAGAATAAGCCCGTGGTGACTGAGAAAGTTGATTCGTCTAAGCGCAGGTTTATTGCAGGTTCAATAGGCGCTCTCGCTGCTGCTACTGGTGTTGCCAGGGCGCAGGATGTGCCTGCCAATAAGGAAGCACCTGTTCCGACCAAGGAATCGACCGTTAAGGAAAATAAAACATACCCCGTATGTCCGTATGGTGCAGTAAGTCTGGAACATTTCAATTCATATTGTACTGCATGTTCGCTTTGCATAAATGCTTGCCCTGAGCAGGTTATAGTGCCGTCATTTATGGAATACGGTCTGGCCGGTATTATGCAGCCAAGGATGGATTATCATAAGAGCTTCTGCAATTTTGATTGCACCAGGTGTACAGATATTTGTCCGACAGGTGCTCTCCTGCCTCTGACAGTAGAAGCTAAAAAGCTTACTCAGATTGGGAAAGTCACCTTTATTAAGGAGAACTGTATAGTTGAGACAGAGAGAACTGACTGCGGTGCATGTTCTGAACATTGTCCTACAAAGGCAGTTTACATGGTCCCTTTTAAGGGTAACCTCGTTATTCCGGAGGTTAATAATAAGCTATGTGTAGGATGTGGTGCATGTGAATATGCATGCCCGACAAAACCTTTTAAGGCAATTTTTGTTGATGGCAATCCAATACACCTCGATGCAGAAAAACCTGCATCTGAGTCATTGAAAGTTGAAAAGATGGAAGAATTTCCATTCTAGAAGATTGTTTTCCAGGTGTTGCAGATAAGAATTATAATTTTCAAAAAAAAGTCAATAAAATATGACTTTTGTCTGCATAAATTAAGCAATATTAAGTTTATGTTTGTAAAACATAAATAATCCTTAAGTTTAATGGAACCAACGCATATTGAACACATTGGTATAGCCGTAAAATCGCTCGATGAGGCTATCCCATTTTATGAGAATATTTTTGGTCTTAAATGCTACAATATTGAGGAGGTAAGAGACCAAAAGGTGAAGACCGCATTTTTTAAAATAGGCGACACCAAGATTGAATTACTGGAATCAACAGATCCTGATGGACCAATAGGTAAGTTTATCGAGAAAAGAGGAGAAGGAATACACCATATGGCCTTTGCCGTTAAGGATATTAATAGTAAGCTTGCAGAGGTAGAGCTGAAAGGAGTTAGGCTGATCGACAGGGAGGCGCGCTCTGGAGCAGAAGGACTTGATATAGGCTTCCTGCATCCAAAGTCAACTTTTGGTGTACTTACAGAGCTTTGTGAAGATAATTCAGGTAAATAGAAATAATCTTTAGTCAGATGAGTAGTCAGGATAAAATAAATCAACTTATTGATCTTCGGGAGCAAGCCAAACTGGGCGGTGGTCTGAAAAGGATAGAGTCACAGCATAAAAAAGGAAAATTAACTGCCAGAGAAAGGATTGATATTCTTCTTGATGAGGGTAGTTTTGAGGAATTTGACATGTTTGTTAAACACCGGACTGAAGATTTTGGACTGGGTGACAAGAAATTCCTTTCAGATGGTGTTGTAACAGGTCATGGCACTATTGATGGAAGGGTAGTTTACATTTTTTCGCAGGATTTTACCGTTTTTGGAGGCTCTCTTTCCGAAACCTTTGCAGCTAAAATTTGTAAAATAATGGATCAGGCAATGAAGGTTGGAGCACCTGTAATTGGAATTAATGATAGTGGCGGTGCAAGAATACAGGAGGGTGTAAGGAGTCTGGCCGGATATGCCGAGATATTTGAACGTAATATTATGGCATCGGGTGTAATACCACAAATATCAGCTATTTTCGGTCCATGCGCAGGAGGTGCAGTATATTCGCCAGCTCTTACTGATTATATTATTATGAGCGAGGAGAGCAGCTATATGTTCGTTACCGGCCCAAAAGTCACTAAAACAGTTACAGGAGAAGAGATATCAATAGAAGATCTGGGTGGTGCAAGGGTTCACTCAACAAAATCTGGTGTAGCTCATTTTGTTTCTGAAGATGAGGAAGAAGGTTTATTATTAATCAGAAAACTCCTGAGTTATTTGCCTCAGAATAATCTGGAGGATCCACCTCTTTCGGATTGTAATGATCCTATAGACCGACTGGAGGATGATCTGAATCTAATTATTCCGGAAAATACGAATCAACCTTACAATGTAAAAGATATAATATATAAGATTGTTGATAATGAAGAATTTCTGGAGGTACACGGTAATTATGCAAAAAATATTATTGTGGGACATGCCAAGTTTGATGGTATGTCGGTTGGCATAATTGCTAACCAGCCTAACTTTCTTGCCGGGGTACTGGATATAGAGGCATCGAGAAAAGCTGCAAGGTTTGTAAGATTCTGCGACGCTTTTAATATACCATTGGTTACCCTGGTTGATGTTCCTGGCTTTTTACCAGGTAGTAATCAGGAATATGGCGGAATTATTATTCATGGAGCCAAACTGATGTTTGCATATGGAGAGGCTACTGTCCCAAAGATTACAATTACCCTGCGTAAATCATATGGAGGTGCCCACTGTGTTATGTCATCAAAGCAACTTAAGGGAGATATTAATTATGCATGGCCTTCTGCAGAAATAGCAGTAATGGGCCCTCGTGGGGCAATTGAAGTACTTGAGGGTAAGAAAATTAGTGAGATTGAGAACCCGGAAGAAAGGGCTAAGTACGTTGCTGAGAAGGAGGAGGAATACCGCGATAAATTTGCAAATCCATATGAGGCAGCTAAATTCGGATTTCTTGATGACGTGATTGAACCAAGAAATACACGCTTCAGGATAATAAGGGCTCTTAGAACACTTACAACAAAGAAAGATCCACTGCCTTTGAAAAAGCATTCAAATATACCTTTATAGAGCAGAATCTATGAATACAGCATTATTACTTATACCCGCCGCATTCTCGGGCATCAATAAAGAGGCCGGCATTATTGTTTTGATCGGATACCTTATCGTCTTTATTGCTCTTATAGTACTTTACCTTGTGTTCAGATATATGGTGCCGCTTATTCTTAAGATTAAGCTATACAGAAGGGCTGCAAGGGAGGGCAGACACCTTGATGAATCTGAAAAAACTCAAATGACAGGTGCGGTTAATGCTGCAATTGCAACAGCTCTTTACCTTTATTTTAACGAACAACATGATGTTGAGAGCAACATTATAACAATAAGGAAAGTTTCCAGGGCATATTCACCTTGGAGCTCAAAAATACATAGTATGAAAAACCTTCAACGTTAACCAGGGATTAATGAAGAATTATAAATTTACTATCAGTGGACATACTTACGAGGTCGATATCCTTGATTTTGAAGGAGATCTGGCTAAGATCGAAGTAAACGGAACACCATATATGGTTGAAATTCATCAGCAGGTAAAGCATCAAAAAACTCCTACTCTTGTAAGGCCTGTTATGAAAGAACCTAATAAATCTATTGAAAAGAAAGAGGGATCTACCAGGCTTGCTATTAAGGCTCCTCTTCCTGGTATTATCCTTGAACTGTCTGTTAAAGAGGGGGACATGGTTAAGAAAGGCCAGAAGCTTGCAGTAATGGAAGCAATGAAAATGGAAAACGAGATAAAGGCAGAGAAGGATGGGGAGATAGTTTCTGTTAAAATAAGTCAGGGACAATCTGTTCTGCAGGATGAAGTGTTAATCGAAATAGGCTGATAATGAAGAGGTTTATTACTGTCATTGCGATCCTTAGTGTTTTAAGTATAACATGGACTGCTTTTGTAAAGCCGGAAAAAGACTCTAACAGGGATAATCTTTCGCAAAAAGTTGAAAATGTATCTGCAGGCTCACAGGAATTAGAAAAGGATAGTCCTGGCTTATCAGGTTTAAAGAAATTCTGGGATTATTCCGGATTCAGGAATGCTACCCGCGGACACCTGATAATGATAGTGGTGGGTTTGTTCTTTATTTTTCTTGCCATAAAGTATGACTATGAACCCTTATTGCTTATCCCTATTGGTACGGGAATACTGATAGGGAATATCCCCTTTTATCAGGATGGAGGTTATAATCTGCAGCTTGGCATATATCAAAGTGGTAGTGTAATGAACTACCTTTACTTTGGGGTATTAAAAGGGGTATACCCTCCATTGATATTCCTTGGCATAGGGGCTATGACCGACTTTTCATCTCTTTTATCCAATCCCAGGCTTATGATCCTTGGAGCTGCGGCACAGATTGGTATATTTATTACATTTCTGGGGGCCCTGCTTTTTGGCTTTGCGCCACCTGAGGCAGGTGCAATTGGAATTATCGGGGGAGCCGATGGCCCTACTGCTATATTTCTTTCATCAAGGCTGGCTAATGGTGTAAACATTCTTGCAGATGGTACTACTGTGAAGAACCTGATTGCCCCAATAGCTATTGCAGCATATTCCTATATGGCTCTTGTACCTGTTATTCAGCCGCCAATAATGAGGCTGCTTACAACTAAGAAGGAACGATTGATCAGGATGAAGCCTCCAAGGCAGGTTTCTAAAGTAGAAAAGATAATATTCCCGATAATAGGTTTGCTCTTAACCGCATTTATTTCGCCCAGCTCACTGCCATTGCTTGGTATGTTGTTTTTTGGGAATCTTTTGAAAGAGTCGGGCGTAACAAAGCGACTGGCAGAGACAGCCAGGACCTCAATGGTTGATATTGTAACAATATTACTTGGTATAACTGTTGGTGCATCTACGCAGGCAGATATTTTTCTGACTCCTGACTCCATGTTTATCTTTGCGCTGGGAGCAGTTTCTTTTGTTATAGCAACAGCAGGTGGATTGATTTTTGCCAAATTTATGAATATATTCCTGAAAGGTGATAATAAGATTAATCCTCTTGTTGGAGCCGCAGGAGTATCTGCAGTGCCGGATGCTGCCAGGGTAGTACAGAATGAAGGATTAAAGGCTGATCCAACCAATCATCTGCTTATGCATGCAATGACTCCTAATGTGGCAGGTGTAATTGGCTCGGCAGTTGCTGCTGGTATTTTATTAAGTTTCCTTGGATAAACCCTTGCTATTAGCTAGGTTTGGAATATTCTCAAAGAGATATCTATGAAAAATAATGTTTCCATAACAGGTAATTCCGGCCCAAAGGTAAGATCTGATTGCGAGGTCAGACTGGTTATTTCAGGTAATAAAGAAAATATAATTCAGATAGAATCAAAGGTTTCATCCATGTATGGACGATCGATAAAGTCCATTATCGAAGATATATTTAAGTATTATAGTATTACCGGAGCCGAACTAAGTATTAATGATAAAGGAGCACTGCCATTTGTGATTGCTGCGAGGGTAGAGGCTGCAATAAAGGAGTGTATTGATACAGATAAGGAGTATCTGCCAGAGATGATTCCTGAAAATCTATATAGTTCCGATTATTCGCGTTATCGCTTTAGCCGTCTTTATCTTCCAGGCAATACTCCAAGTATGATGTTAAATGCCGGCTTGCACTCTCCTGATGGAATAATACTGGACCTGGAAGATTCAGTTGCTCCGGAAAAGAAAAATGAGGCCAGGTACCTTGTAAGAAACGCACTTAGATCTCTTAATTTTTATGGGGTGGAGCGTATGGTAAGAATTAACCAGGGTGAAATGGGTCTTTCAGACCTTAAGTATATTGTTCCACATAATGTACACCTGATACTGGTTCCTAAATGTGAAAGTGCTGAATATATATCCGGGCTGGAGGAAGAAATAGACCGTATCAGGAAAAAAAATAGTATTAAGAATAAAATTTTCCTGATGCCAATACTTGAGAGTGCGCTGGGAATTGAAAAGGCTTTTGAAATCGCTGTGGCCAGTAAGAATGTTGTTGCCCTTGCTATAGGGCTTGAAGATTATACAGCAGATATTGGTGTTCAGAGAACAAATAGCGGAGAAGAGTCATTATATGCCAGAATGAAACTGGTAAATGCTGCCAAAGCTGCTGGAGTTCAGCCTATAGATTCAGTATTTTCTGATGTTTCAGATATGGATGCCCTGAAAGAAAATGTACTCAGGTCAAAAGCACTGGGTTTTGAAGGTATGGGATGTATTCACCCTCGCCAGATAAATGTAATACAAAGGGCATTTGCTCCGGATTCTGAAGAGATAGAGAAAGCATCGAGGATAGTTAATGCCTTTAGAGAAGCAGAAAAACAGGGCTTAGGCGTGGTAGCGCTCGGATCTAAGATGATTGATCCTCCCGTTGTAAAAAGAGCAATAAGAACCATCACTCTTGCTGAAAAACTAAGCCTGTTACCTGAGGATTGGAAAACTAAGTATAACGATTAACTTCCTTATTGTATATTTGTTATGAGCACAAAACTTGTTAAGAATGCGCTTGGAAGAATGGTTGTAAGCGAGCTAAACGGAGAGGTAGCCATTCCCTTTCAGGGTGTAGGTAAATATCGGCCGGATAGTTACAAACATGCACCGAAGATATCAAGCTGTGCCGATTTTCCGCTCGACGGCAATAAACAGGTGAAATCAATCAGGGAAGCACTTAAAAAAAGTGGTTTAAAAGATGGTATGACAATATCTACCCATCATCATTTCAGAAATGGAGATCTTGTTGCAAATATGGTTTTTGATGCAGTTAAGGAATTGGGAGTTAAAGATATAAGATGGTTTCCTTCTGCCTCTTTTCCATGTCATGAACACCTGATACAATATCTGGAAGACGGAACTATTCATCATATCGAGGGAAGCATGAATGGCCCACTGGGTAAATATGTTTCTGAAGGCAGGATGAAGGGAACAGGTGTTCTCCGGTCACACGGAGGAAGATACCAGTCGGTCCAGGATGGAGAGGTGAAGATAGATATTGCCATTATTGGGGCCCCTGCAGCCGATCCATTCGGCAATGCAAATGGATTGCAGGGGGAATCGGCATGTGGATTGCTGGGATTTGCCCTGGCTGACTCGCAGTATGCTGATAAGGTTATTATTGTTACTGATAATCTGGTAGATTTTCCCTGCATACCCTGGCAGATACAGGGAAATTATGTTGATTATACCGTAGTGGTCGACAAGATTGGGATTCCGGATAGAATAATATCGGGCACAACAGTAATTACCAGGTCGCCCGACAGGTTGTTGCTTGCAGAGATGACAGCCAGGTTTTGTGATGAAGCCGGTATAATAAAGGATGGATTTTCATTTCAGAGCGGGGCAGGAGGGACCTCTCTTGCTGTAGGTGAATTTTTTAAGGAGATAATGAAGAAGAAAGGCATTAAAGCCAGGTTTGCCAGAGGAGGAAGTAATAAGTACCTTGTATCGATGCTTGAAGAGGGTCTGGTAGATTATATACTGGATGGTCAGACCTTTGACCTGGATGGCGTAACTTCAATGGCTAATAATCCTGATCATGTGTGGACAAGCCCGTTTACCAGTTATAATTACCATGGTAAGGGTAATTTTGCCGGTATGGTTGATGTTGTTATACTTGGAGCAACAGAAGTTGATGTTAATTTCAATGCCAATGTTGTTACACATTCTGATGGTTATCTTTTGCACGGAATAGGTGGATGGCAAAATTGTCTTTTTTCCAAAACAGTTATACTTCCGCTTCCTCTTTTCAGGGATAGAATACCTGTTGTAATTGATGAGGTAACAACTCTGTGTGGTCCCGGAGAATTAATTGATGTAATTGTTACAGAAAGAGGCATTGCTATTAACCCACGGAGGAAGGATCTCCTGGAAAAACTTAAGGATTCAGATCTGCCACTTAAGACAATAGAAGAACTTAAAGAAGAGGCCGAAAGGATATGTGGTAAGCCTGAGAAGGCTGATCTTTCAGACGACATAATAGCTGTTGTTAAATGGGTGGATGGTACAATAATTGACGTTGTAAGACGTGTTACTGTTTAATTTCTAATATAAAATTTTTTACAAAATATTTTTTCTATGAAGAAGTGCATTATTTGTGGATATATTTATAATCCTGAAGAAGGAGATCCAGTAGGAGGTGTCGTTCCAGGTACTGCTTTTGAAGATATAGATGAAGAGTGGAAATGCCCGCTATGCAGTGCAGGTAAAGAAGAGTTCGAAGACTTCGAGTTTTAGTTTCTGTTATTATTTGCCTGTTATATTATGCATCTGGAATATTCTGTATTACATTAAGAAGTAAATCCCAGAATTTTTGGGTCGTATTTATATTTATCTTTTCCTCGGGAGTATGAGCTCCCTTTATTGTTGGTCCGAATGAGATCATATCAAGACCGGGATATTTTTCCAGTATCAATCCACATTCAAGACCAGCATGAATGGCCCGGACCACCGGTTCTGTTCCAAATATGTTCCTGTACGATTCTGCTGTAATTTTAAGAATCTCCGAGTCAGTGTCAGGCTCCCACCCCGGATAACCATCTGAATGCTTAACAATTGCATCACTATCACTAAATATCTTTGCTATCCGGGATGCAAGAAGCTGCTTGGATTTATCATTAGAACTTCTCTGGCTTGTTACAACCTTGATTATCTTATCATCCATCTTTACAGATGCCAGGTTAGTTGATGTTTCAACCAGTCCTTTCATAGTTGGCGACCATGCAATTACTCCATGCGGGCACAGCTGAAGGCTTTTAAGCAGATTTTCCTGACTTGATCTGTTAATAATAGTTCCATTACCATCGTATGGTTCTATATTAATCGACAAATTTGCTTCGCTTGATGAAAATTCGCCCCTGATTTCCTTTTCCAGATTGCTTATTGCTGATATAAGATCATCTTTACTGGCTTTGCTGTAGACAACAGAAAATGCCTCTCTGGGAATGGCATTTCTTAGGTTGCCGGCATCCAGATCTGAGATATTTATTCCAAACAGATGGTCTAATTCGTTGATTACCTTTGTAATAACTTTTACAGAGTTAGCATATCCATTATGTATCTCATCTCCAGAATGGCCACCATGAAGGCCGGTTACAGAGATTTTGAATGATGATTTGTTGCTTTCTGCCTTTTCCCTCTTATAATTGAAAAAAGAAACTGTATCTATTCCCCCTGCACATCCAATAAAGAGCTCTCCTTCATCTTCAGAATCGAGGTTAAGCAAAATCTTGCTGTTAAAGAATCCGGGTTCCAGGTTAATTGCCCCTGTCATGCCAGATTCTTCATCGACAGTAAAAAGGGATTCTATTTTGCCGCTTTTTATTCCTGGATCTGTCATTGCTGCCATCTGGGCAGCCATCCCAATTCCGTCGTCGGCTCCGAGGGTAGTAATTTTTGCTGTTACCCAGCCATCTTCAATTATTGGAACAATAGGATCTGTAAGCCAGTTGTGCTCTGTCTCTGCATCTTTTTCCCCAACCATATCCATATGACTTTGCAAAACGATGCATTTCCTGCTTTCATAACCCGGATCTGCTTCCTTGGTAATCAGAATATTACCAACCTTATCTTCATCAACCCTGAGTTTGTTCCTTATAGCGAAATCCTTAAGGAAGATTCTGATATTCCCTTCATTTTTCGATAATCTTGGTATTTTGCAGATTTCTTCAAAATAACCCCAGACTATCTTAGGTTCTAAATGACTGATTACCATTATAAAATACAGATATTAACAGTAGTGAGTATTATTATTACTAAGTTACAAAAAAAAGATAATATTTTTCTATTATGTATGTTATATGTCCTTTGCAGGGATTAAAAAAGTTCTTATTTTAACTCGCTGAATATTATATTAATCTAAGTAATTGACGATTATGAGCAAAAGAAAGATTGTTTCTCTTCCCGGCGACGGGATAGGTGAAGTAGTACTGCAACAGGCAATAAGAGTGCTTGATAAAGCTGGTTTTGAAGCAGAATATCTTCATGGCGATATAGGATGGGAATTCTGGTGTAAGGAAGGAAACCCACTACCTCAGCGTACCATTGATCTGATTGCTGAACATAAGATTGCTCTTTTTGGCGCGATAACATCCAAACCAAAGGATGAAGCCTTCGAAGAGCTTGATATTAACCTGAGGGAAAAGGGTCTGGTTTATGCAAGTCCGATAGTTGGCTTAAGGCAACATTTCAATCTTGATATTTGTTTGCGTCCCTGTCGCACTTATAAGGGAAATCCACTTAACTTTATTAAAAGAGGCAAAGATGGATCGGCAGAAGAACCATATGTTGATGTTGCAATATTTCGTCAGAATACAGAGGGATTATATGGGGGCGTTGAATGGACCAATCCCCCTGCTCAGGTCTACGATGCTCTTATGACTCACCCCAAGTTCAGGAAGAATTTTGGTAATGCACCGGTTGAAGAAATATCGGTATCGACAAGAATTTTTACAGCCAGGGCAACAGAAAGAATACTGCGAGCTGCTTTTGAGCATGCCAGAAAATATGGATATAAATCAGTTACCGTTTGTGAAAAGCCAAACGTAATAAGGGAAACATCCGGAATGATGTTGTTAAAGGCTAAAGAGTTACAGAAGAACGAATATCCTGATATACAACTCTGGAATACTAATATTGATGCGCAGATGATGTGGCTGACCAAGAATCCGGAAGACTACGGTGTTATCGTTGCAGGTAATATGTTTGGTGATATTGTTTCGGATGCTTTTGCCGGTCTGATAGGTGGACTTGGATTCGCCTGCTCAGCACAGTTCTCAGCCGATGGGATTGCCGTTTTTGAACCAACACACGGATCTGCACCAAAATATGCTGATTATAATACCTCAATAGTTAATCCGATTGCAATGATAGAGTCTGCATGTATGATGCTCGATTATATCGAAGAGCAGGATATTGCTGCTAAAATCAGGAAAGCTGTAGCCCAGGTGGTTGAAGAGGGCAAGGTAAAGACCTACGATATGATGAAGATGACCGGAAGGGAAGATGTTGTAGACAACGGAGCTGCTTCAACAATTGAGATGGCTGATGCTATTATTTCTAAATTGTGATAGTAAAGATAAGCGTATGAAAACTGATGTATTCGAATTATGGCCCGAGCTGGAATGGATTAAGGATAAAGATCTGCGTGAAAAAACTGCCAGGGTATGGGAGCTGGCTCTTGAGAGATCTGTCCTGAATGCTGATGATCTGAACAGGATACCATTTACTTTGCTCTGCGGACCTGATCTTAAAGTTAGTTTTATGGCGCATAAAAGATGCGTTGTTCATGTTGCCAGGGAAAGTGGTATAAAGATGAATGAGTTCTTTAAGGATGAGCTTCCGGTAAATATGGATATTCTGATTTCAGGGGCTATACTTGCTGACGTTGGTAAACTGCTGGAATATGTTCTTGACAGCGATGGCAATGCAGTGCAGGGTAGCTATGGAAAATACCTGAGACATCCGTTTTCAGGAGTTGCACTTGCCGAAGAGTGCAAGCTTCCACCGGAAGTAAGCCATATTATTGCCGCACATGCAGGGGAAGGTGATCATGTTAAAAGAACAACTGAAGCTTATGTTGTTCATCATGCTGACTTTATGACTTTCCTGCCATTTAAGAGCAGGTTGATAATCGATCGATAAGAGTATTTATAAGACCTTATAGAAGGGGGCTTTGCCCCCTTTTTTTTATCCCAGCTTCATTCTCTCCACGGCTTCAATATTAAGCTCATTCGTAACCGCTTTTGCAGCAGGGGTGTAAAGAAACTCAATCAGGTCTGCATACTTTTCTGTTACCTTTCCCCTTATTACTTTTACTGTAGCATTTACCAGCCCGTTTTCTTCGGTAAATCCTTCGTCAAGTATTCCAATAGCTGCAGGCAACCATCTTTGAGGGAACATTTTTGCATACTTCCCATTTGTGCGGTACTCATTTACCTCTTCTTCTATAAGCATTAATATTGCTTTCTGACCTTCCTCAGAGTCGGCCGTAAGCCTTTTATCGTCCAGATATGCTTTTAAGGCATGCTGGTTGGGGACAATAAGTGCAACTGTATATGGTCTCTGGTTATTACTAAGAATGCACTGATCAATATACTTAGATTGTTCTGTTAATGCCTCTTCAATACTTTCAGGACTGTATTTTTCACCGTCGTCTGAAATAAGAAGGCTCTTAAATCTTCCCAGCACATATAAGAAGCCATCTTTATCAAGGTAACCAAGATCGCCTGTATGCAGCCATCCGTCCCTTATAACCTCTTTTGTTGCACTTTCATTCTTCCAGTAGGCATGCATTACATTTCCGCCCTTGATTACTATTTCTCCACTTTCACCTTCAGGCAATGCATTTCCTTCTTCATCACATATTTTAATTTCCATATTATTGACAGGCGCACCTGAGGAACCCAGCTTATGCTTGTGCTTGGCATTTGCTGATATTACAGGGGATGCTTCTGAAAGACCATATCCCTGGAAAACAGGTGCTCCTATAGCATAGAAATACCTCTGTAACTCCATATCCAGGAGTGCTGCTCCTCCAACAAAATATTCAAGTTCACCTCCAAAAATATCTCTGATCTTACTGAATATTAATTTATCAAACAGCTTTATAAGAGGTAGTTTTATTTTTTGTAATCCCCTGCCCTTATTCCATCCTTCTTTATTGTACGAATAGCTTAGCTTTAAACCAATCTCAAACAGGAAGCTGGTTAACTTACCCTTTTCCTTAATTCCCCTGTCAATATTTTTCCTGAAATTTTTCGAAACGGCAGGTGCACTCATAAGGATATTTGGCCGTATTTCTTTAAGACAGGAAGGAAGGTTTCGCAGGGTCTCAAGTGGTGTCTTACCTCTTTTAACTGATGCAATACTTGCTCCCTTTCCCATAAATGCAAATATTCCCGTTGTATGCGCAAATGAATGGTCCCAGGGTAAAAACAGAAGTGTTTTAAAGAAAGGAGGAATATCAATCAGGCTATAAGCCTGATATACATTTGTTATATAATTCCCATGTGTCAGTATTATTCCTTTTGGGTCGGCAGTTGTTCCCGAAGTATAGCATATATTAGCATAGTTGTCTGGTTTAATGCCTTTGTATATTTTTTCAAAAGCTTCCCTGTTGACAGGGTCTTCAAGCCAGTTACGTCCTGACTTTCTTATCTCGTTAAAATGAATTTCATTCTCGGCGTACTCTTCGCGGGTTTCAAAATATATTATCTTTTCAATGGTTTTGCATTCGTCCAGAACCTCATGTAGTTTTTGAGCCTGTACAGACGATACCATTACAAAGCGAGAGTCTGAATGATTTAGCCGGAACTTTACTTCATCAGCATTTAATTTAACAGATAATGGTACGTTAACTGCTCCGATATAAAGTATGCCTAATTCGCCTATTACCCAGTTATTACATCCTTCGGAAAGTAAACTTATTCTATCACCTTCCTTTATTCCCATTTGTAACAGGCCGGCTGCAAACTCGTGAACCTGTTTTCTGGTTTCACTATAGCTTGTTCCCTCGTATTTATCCTGTAGTTTTTCCCACAGATAAACATTATCTGAATACTTCTCAACGTTCTCTTCAAAAAATTGAATAATAGATTTCATTCCTGGATATTTTACTTGTTTCTTAATCTATCTAAGATAAATATTTTTTTTGTAGTTATGCCCAGAGTATACCATCAACTGTCTTCAGACGTTAATAATTTGTATATTTGTGGTGGATATACTTGAAATAATGCTTTTTAACTTAAAATTTATAAAGATGCGTAATACACTAATTATTGCTGTCGCTCTCCTCTTATCACTCTCTTCATGTAAATTTATCAAAGAAAAAGGCTGGTTTGGAACCAGTAAGGCAGATACACTTGTTGCCTGGCAGGCAAAACAGGATTCGATCAGGCTTGCTGACTCAGTAGCAATTGAGATAGAGAAGATGAAGATGATAGAACAGGCAAGGTTAGACTCGCTTCAGGCGATTGAGGATGAACGACAGGAGTGGGAGGCCCGCTATAAATATCATATTATAGTTGGCAGCTTTCTAACACCCGAATATGCAAAGGACTATGTCGATATGTACAAATCTATGGGTTATGATGCAAAAATTGTAATGGACTCAGCCAACAGATTCAACCTGGTTTCGGCAGAAGTTCATGAATCTATCTCTGAAGCTATTAACCGACTGGTATGCTATCAGGATACTGTTAATTTTGAATCCTGGCTCTATATTAAAAATTAAGATCTGAATATAGTTTGTTCCCTGTCAGGTCCAACAGAGATTAACGATACAGGAAGGCCTGTTTCCTTCTCAATTAATGTTACATAGTTTTTCAGAGCTAGGGGAAGTAATTTATAATCCCTTATTTTGGTTATATCTTCCTGCCATCCTTCAATCTCAATAAACTGAGGTATTCCGGTTGTCTGGTGATCGAAAGGTATTTCATCGCTAATATTATCGCCAAACATATAAGCAGTACATATTCGAATAGTATCAAAGCCGGTCAGGACATCAGCCTTGGTCATGTAAAGCTGCGTAACACCGTTTATCATGCACGAATATTTTAATGCAGGAAGGTCGAGCCAGCCCGTTCTTCTTGGCCTTCCCGTTGTGGATCCATATTCAAATCCCTGGTCACGCAGTTTCTGACCCAGATCATTATCCTGTTCGGTAGGGAAGGGGCCACTGCCTACTCTCGTGCAATACGCTTTAAAGATGCCGAATATTTCGCCAATTGACCTGGGCGAAACACCCATACCTGTACAGGCCCCTGCACTAACTGTATTGGATGAAGTAACAAAGGGATAAGATCCAAAATCTATATCAAGAAGTGTTCCCTGTGCTCCTTCGGCAAGGATTTTCCTACCCGATGTCAATGCCTTATTAATCAGGTACTCAGTATTAATAATATTGAATTTTTTTATCAGATCAATTCCTTCAAACCAGCCTGCTTCATATTCACTTAAATTATAGTCAAGGTCGTAATTCTTAAGAATATCAATGTGCCTGAGTATATGCTGATCGTAGATATCCCGGAAATTATCCTTTAAGATATCACCGACTCTCAGTCCGTTGCGGCTTGTCTTATCGGTATAGGCCGGACCAATACCTTTTAGCGTGGAGCCAATCTTAGATTTGCCTTTCGACTTCTCATAGGCTGTATCAAGTATCCTGTGAGTAGGTAAGATCAAATGAGCCTTGGATGAAATTATCAGATTGTTAAACAGGTCGGGAGCTTCTGAAATAAGCTCATCAATTTCCTTTTTAAACACTGAAGGATCGAGTACAACACCATTTCCGATTATATTTATCTTGTCGGGGTGAAATATCCCTGAAGGAATAGTATGAAGAATATATTTCTTGTTGTTAAACTCGAGGGTATGTCCTGCATTGGGTCCTCCCTGAAATCTTGTAATAATATCATATTCAGGAGTTAATGCATCAACAATCTTCCCTTTTCCTTCGTCTCCCCATTGTAATCCCAGCAGGACATCTATCTTGTTCATATACAAATGTATAATATTAAAAAAGAGTTCGCAAAATACGCTTTTTTTTCCTTAATTTCTATTGAAATGGTATGTTGTTAATAACTAAAGAGGCAGGTTGTAACTATTCTTTTTCTTCGCTATTGTCTTTCCTGACGCCGTAGATATAAAGGGAGTGATAGAGTGGTTTGAAGTTATTTAATTCGCATGCTGTATTTATAATCTCATGAATTCTGGGGTCGCAAAATTCAATAACTTTACCCGAATCAGTATCGATAAGATGATCATGCTGTCCGCACTGGTAGGCACGTTCAAATTGAGCAATGTTTTTTCCAAACTGGTGTTTAATTACAAGGTTACAATCAAGGAGAAGTTCAATAGTATTATATAGAGTCGCACGGCTAACCCTGTAATTTTTATTCTTCATAAAGATATAGAGTGACTCAATATCAAAGTGCCCCGTCCTGGAGTAAATTTCATCCAGAATAGCAAATCTCTCAGGTGTTTTCCTGTGTCCCTTTTTTTCAAGGTATTCTGTAAAGATTTGCTTTACTGTTTTCCTTGTCTCTTCACTAATCATATTTAGTCTTGATTAAAATAATAAAATTAGTTGTTTTTTACTTAATTCCCAATAAGTCTGTAAAACATTATAGTACGGAGGTTTAAGCGAAATTTTCCACTCTTTTTACACTATCAACGCCCTTTATACTAACAAGTTTAAGAATCAGGTTGTTAAGGTCCTTGCTATGATGCACATACAGATCTATAGTACCTTCAAAAATACCGTCATGAACCGTTACATTTACATTCCGCATATTTACATTCAGCTCATCTGATATTATACCGGTAACCTCGCTTACAATTCCTATCCGGTCAATACCGGTAAGCTGAATTCTTGCCAGGAAGGATACAATTTTATGAATGGTCCATTTTACTGCTACGAGCCTGTTGCCTTCACTCGACATTAATCTTATTGCTACCGGGCATTTGGGTTTGTGAATTATTATTGAATTATCCGGAGACAGGTATCCAATTACTTCATCTCCGGGTATAGGTTTGCAGCATTTGGCAATTTCGTATGATTGACCGTTATCATCAACACTTTCCCTTATAAGATATGGCTCCCTCTTATCGATCTTATTAATATTTTCACGAGTTTTCTTATCAGTTTTTTGGAAAGCTGCAAGTTTCAGTTCCCAGTACTTTACAATCTTATTGCTGGGGTTTTTTCTTACGATCTTCTTGATATTATTAAGTGATATGGATTCTGAACCTACCTTATTATAAAGTTCTTCTTTTGACAATACATCGTATGCAGGCAGAAGTTTTTCAAACAGATCTGATCCTGGTTTATTAATACCAATTTCCTGAAGTTTCTCATCGAGTATCTTCTTCCCTCTGGCATTTATAATCTTAATCTCAGCCCTCAGAGATTGTTTAATGGCAGATTTTGCTTTTGCAAGCGTTGCAAAATCAAGCCATTCTTTTACCGGACTTGCTTTTTCACTTGTGATAATTTCAACCTGGTCGCCACTCTGCAAAATAGTGTTCAGTGGCATCAGTTTGTAATTTATTTTTGTACCGATGGCATTATTACCTACCTCTGTATGTATTTCATAAGCGAAATCAATTGCAGTGGCTCCTTTTGGCAGAGTAATAATATTACCTTTAGGTGTAAACACCATTATCTC
Source organism: uncultured Rikenellaceae bacterium (assembly GCA_964634565.1). Lineage (GTDB taxonomy): Bacteria > Bacteroidota > Bacteroidia > Bacteroidales > VadinHA17 > JAUVKT01. The sequence continues at coordinate 67,526 of CAZWLP010000006.1, forward strand.
CGAGGAGAAGAGGTTCATCTTAAATTCATCCAGAAATTCAATAGGATCCTGACTAGGATTATCAAGCATTTCCCGGATCTTCTTAATCCATTTATCAAGTTCGCTTTCCGAAGAATTATCGCCCTTATATTTCCAGTGCGATGCATATCCTCTTTCGGCGAATTCATCCATCCTGGCACTCCGGATCTGTACTTCAACCCATCTTCCGTGTGGTCCCATTACAGTCAGGTGCAGGGCTTCATAACCATTTGCCTTAGGTCTGCTTACCCAGTCCCGAAGCCTGTCAGGCTTCGGCATATATATGTCTGTAATGGCTGAGTAGATATTCCAGCATGTTGTTTTCTCAGGAATATTTTCCTGGGCTTCAAAAACAATCCTGACCGCAAGTATATCGTATATCTCCTCGAACGGAACATTTTTGGTTTGCATCTTTTTCCAGACAGAGTAAATCGACTTGGGTCTGCCGGTTATATCAAATTTTAGTCCGTCGGCTTCCAGCTTCTCAATTATGGGTAGCGAGAAACGGTTTATCATTGACTGATTACGCTTCTCACCATGTTTCATCTTCCTGGTTATCTCGTCATAAATCTTTGGGTGCCGGTATTTGAGACTCAGATCCTCCAGTTCGGTCTTTATCGCAAACAGACCAAGTCTGTGGGCAAGCGGAGCATATAAGTAGATGGTTTCTCCTGCAACCTTCATCTTCTTCCTTTCAGGCAGAGAATCCAGAGTTCTCATATTATGAAGCCTGTCTGCAGTCTTAATCAGAATTACCCTGAGATCGTCTGAGAGGGTAAGTAACATTTTTCTGAAATTTTCGGCCTGCAGGGAGTTATTTTCATTATTATAGGTGCCTGATATTTTAGTAAGCCCATCTATTATAGAAGCAATTTTATCGCCAAAATGCATCCTGATGTCATCAAGAGTATATTCTGTATCCTCAACCACATCATGTAAGAGAGCACTTGCAATAGACTTTGCGCCAAGACCGATCTCATGATTTACAATTTTTGCTACTTCTATGGGGTGAATAATATAGGGTTCACCTGATCGGCGTCGCATATTAATATGCGCCTTATTAGCCAGATCAAATGCCTTTCCTATTAATTCCTTATCGCCTGGTTTATTACACCTGAGCAGGTTATTAATAAGTTCTTTATATTCGCGATTGATCAGCGTGAAATCTTCCTCTGTGAATATATCTTTCTTCCCCATATTGTTGTATAACGCCGTATACAAAGATAAATATTAATAAGGCAATGCAAACACTAAAAATTGTCAATATTAGTTAAAAATAATTGTTACTGTTCCTTTTCTAAAAATTTCCTTTCCTCCTGGTGTTGTTAGCTCAATAAACCACAGATATACATCAGGTTGAAGAGTTTTCCCCCCATGTGTTCCATCCCACTGCTCAAGATAATCATCTGTACTGAAAACAGTTATTCCTGAGCGGGTTTTAATATATAGCCGGTATTTTTTTGGTGTAAAGGGAATAGTAGGATAGAAGGTTTCGTTTAGGAGGTCTCCGTCGGGGGTAAATGCGTTTGGAACAAATATTTCAGTCGGAGTATTTATGCAACTTATCTGAGATATGCTATTGTTATTTATGGAGTAAGGATTATTGTGCTCAATAGCTTCAACCTGATAGCAGATATAGTCGTCGTTATTTTGATAAATAAAGTTTTTCATCGGTTCCTGGTAGATCGTGTCGCCCGGAGGATTAGAGGCAATAAATGTCTTTTGTTCATTTATTATACGGTAAATATTATACTCCAATAAATCTCCGTTAAAATCGAGATAATCCGACCATTTTATTTTAATCTCTTTTTGTTCAATTACAATATCAGTGGCAATAGCTGTAATCAGATTTGAATATACTACTGCCAGGTTGCATATATTGATCGCTGAAAGTCTGAAGTATACCGGAGCGCTCTTAATAATGCCTGCCTGCTCTGTGATATTGCCGGTATTGTTATTTATATCTTTAATTGCTGTAAAGGGTCCATTGGGATTATCAGCCTTTTCCAGGCGGAATAGTTCTATTTCTGAATCAGTGTCGTAAGTAAAAGATACTTCAATATTATTCTGATTATCAATCCTCGAATAGTCTCCGTTTATCCACAGAGGAGGTCTTATAATATCTGTTTCAATACAATTTCTGTTGGATGAAGATATATATGCTCCCTCGATATGTGCTTCAACGCGAAAGCAGTAAGTATGATCAGTTTCAAAATTTTCATATAAATAAGTAGTGATGCCGCCTGCTGTACTTCCTGTGATTGATTCCGGTCCACTGTCTTTAGAAACATAAATTGAATATTCATTAACAGGGAAGGGAGAATCATTATACTGGTTCCAGTTAATTATTATTCTTTGATTGCAGGTGTCGAGCAGTGTAGATGCGAAAATGGTATGCAATGGGTTGGAGAGCAGACTAACATTATCTGATGAGTCGATTGCTGCAATAACATAGTCGATACTGTAACTGTTTGCAAAGGCTGCGGTATAAATATAGCTTGTAGCCAGGGGATCGAATACTGTATCAACAGGTTCACCCTGTCCGTTGCTGTAGGTATATATTACGTAGGCAGCTACATCCGGAGAGCCTCCCGGAGTCCATAGAAGGTGTGAAAATCCGTTTGCCGGGTCTACAGTAACCTGAGTAAGTTGAGGTGAAACGGGACTTTCATTATCCTGCCCTATAAGGTTTATTGGCGATATTACAATAAGAAAAAGAGCAAGGCTCAAAATATGTCTAATACCATCTTGCATATCACAAACTTAATGAAAAAAGAGTCTGCTTCACTCTTAATTTGTTTCTATATTTGTATCCATGTTAACGGGCGAGTTTATTGATAAATTA
>CAZWLP010000007.1:0-63022 GCA_964634565.1 uncultured Rikenellaceae bacterium
TCCAATGTTGCCTTTGGCGAGCTCAAGCCCATCGTTTGAAACAAACTCAAGGCTCCCGGTTCCAATCTTCGAATCTTTTAAGTAGTTTTACGCTGAATTAAACAGTGTAGAAATGGCTTCAAATATATCCATACCAAAAGGGACAAGAGATTTTGGCCCTGAAGAGATGACCAGGCGTAATTATATTTTCGACACTATCAGGAAAGTGTTTCGTAAATATGCATATCAGCCTCTGGAAACACCTGCAATGGAGAATCTTTCAACACTACTGGGAAAATACGGCGAAGAAGGCGATAAACTATTGTTTCGAATATTAAATAGCGGTGATTATATGTCGAAGGTTGATAAATCTGATTTATCAGACCTTGAGAGCGTAAAGCTTGCGGCCCTTATTACTGAAAAGGGATTAAAGTATGATTTAACTGTACCCTTTGCCAGGTTTGTTGTTCAGCACAGGAATGAAATAACTTTTCCGTTTAAGAGATTCCAGATTCAACCTGTCTGGCGGGCAGATCGGCCACAGAAAGGGAGATACAGGGAGTTTTATCAGTGTGATGTTGACGTGATTGGAAGTAATTCCATATACAATGAGTATGAACTGCTGCAGATTATAAGCGAGGTTTTTGAAAACCTTGGAGTGGGTATAGTTATACTGTTGAATAACAGGAAGATACTAAGTGGTATAGCCGAGGTAATTGGAGAGAGGGACAAACTGACTGATATTACTATTGCAATTGATAAGTGTGAAAAGATTGGAATAGATAAAGTTAATGAAGAACTCCTCCAGAGAGGAATCTCTGAGGAATCTGTTACAAGACTACAGCCTATTCTCTTTCTTGAAGGCAGTAATTTTCAAAAACTTAGTAGTCTGAAAGAGATACTGAAAGACTCGGAGACCGGCCTTCAGGGTATTGATGAGATGGAAAGACTTCTGAATTATGCTAAAGAAGAAAGGTTCTCACTTAAGCTGCAGCTCGACCTGAGGCTTGCCAGGGGTCTGAATTATTATACCGGTGCCATTATTGAGGTTAAAGCTGCTGATTATAGTATAGGAAGTATCTGTGGTGGAGGCAGGTATGATGATCTGACAGGGATCTTTGGCCTGAAAGATGTAAGTGGTGTAGGAGTATCATTTGGCGCCGACAGGATTTATGATGTGATGCTTAACCTTGATCTCTTCCCTGAGAGAAGCTCCAATGAGGTGATGGCTCTTTTTATAAATTTTGGGGGTGAGGAGGAAATATATGCAATTAATATTTTAAGGAAGATAAGAGAGGCTGGAATACCTGCAGAGCTCTATCCCGATCCTGCAAAAATCAAAAAGCAGATGACTTATGCCCACACCAGGAAAATACCTTTTGTTATTATGACCGGGCCAGAAGAGATCCAAAAAAAGGAAGTTGCCCTGAAAGATATGATTAGCGGAGAGCAATCGTCATTAAGTACCGATAAGCTTGTATCTGCCTTGCTCAGCCTAAGTAATGGCAACTAGAAAGATTCTCTCCTTTTTACAGCCTGCTGCTGCGACCTTCTGTTTCTAAGCTGCTCGAGAAGTATCCTGTTAAACTGTATTTCAGTCTGATAAATTCTAAGCACCTTATAAGGACTCAGGATCTCTTTGAATTTTTCGTGGTAAGTCTTTGTAAGCATCGCTTCTTCAACAGTATATGCAATTATTCTGTCGCCACTTTCCTCAAGTTCTTTATCGTCAAGATTTTCGTGGTTCTCATTAATATATTTCAGAAGATTATTTTTATCAAGCCTGATTTTGTTACGCCTGCTGGTATAATCATTATATATCGGCCAGAACACCTTTGCCTCATCAGGAGTAAGATCCATTCTGCGCGTAAAAAAAGCTATCTTCTCTGCCTCAATTCTTCCTCCCTGATTGTCCTGTCCAAATAAAGGTCCGCTGGCAAATGCAGTAATTATAATTATAAATAGTATCTTTTTCATGATTTTCTGTTTTATAAGTTTTCAATTATATCATCATAAATAATATTTTCATCAATCAGGTATTCAATAATTTCATCTTTATAAATATCTGATTCTAAAGGGATTTCGCTCAGGGTGTAGATGTCTGCCAGATCCACACTTTCAAGCAGCATCGTCTCATCTATTTCATTGATAAGGTATTCCGCTATATTATCATTATTATATTCTTTCTGATGATTTTGAATATCAGGCAATATAAATCTCAGTAGGGTATATGATACAATAACAAGAAAAATCATAGATGCTGCTAACATCATATGAGGTCTTGCAATAGCAAAGAAACCTGGATTTATGCTTTCTTTATTATTGTCGGCCATCCTCACCATTTTTTCAGTAAGCTCTTCAAAATAGTTTTCAGGAACCCTGAATATCTCTCTTTCCTTATATTTGTTCTTTTTATCCATTATCTATTAGATATTTTAGAGTGGGAAAGGTTTAATCGTTTTTTAGTAAGGCTTCTATTTTTTTCCGTGCCAGGTGATAGCTTGCCTTTAATGATCCTACCGATACAGAAAGTATCTCGCTTATTTCCTCATACTTTAGCTGTTCAAAATATTTCATATTAAATACCAGCTGCTGCTTCTCCGGCAGTTTTTTAATTGCTGCCATAAATTTCCTGCGTCCCTCGTCACCATCAAACCAGCTATCTGACTCTGTTGAATTAAGAAATATGGATTCTATATCTGAAGCCTTATATCTTTGCTCTCTCTTTCTTTTCTTAAGTAATGATAAGGCCTCATTAGTGGCTATCCTGAATAACCATGTAAAGAGAGAACTTTTTGATTCGAAACCATCAAGATTCTCCCATACTTTAATAAAGGTGTTCTGTAAAGCATCATCTGTATCATCATGAACTATAAGTATCTTTCTAATATGGAAATAGAGCTTCTCCCTGTATTCAATTATAAGTAATCTGAACCCTTCATTTTTATCTCTGGAACAGGTTTCAAGGATATATTTATCAGAGTTGATCCGATTCACTATAAGGAGCTGTTATAATAATTTTAGAAGATTCTTAATGATGACGACTTACCTGATTCTATACTGAATTTTCTCACTATTGTATAGTGTGATTGCCTTGAGTGCATTGGCCTGTATATTACCCTGTAATTGCCTGGTAGCAAAACAACGGAGTCGGATTTATCTTCTGTTTTTATAGTATAAACCCATACAAGGTCATTATCCCTTTCTTCAAATAATTCGCATATTCCGTTACTATTTACAAGGAAGGTCATAATTCCTGGTTGTGGCAGTGTGACTGTTGTTACTTCACTCTGTTTAATTTTTACATCATATAGGTAAGTTATTGGTATAGTTGGTATTTCCAGGTCATACATTCCCGTAATATATTTCTTTTCTTCAAACATAGTTTGCCTGCACAATGTCTTGGTTTTTCCTTTTTCTCTGACAATAAAGTCCAGGTTTCTGTATTGAAACCCTTTTTTCTGAATAAGCTTTAAAGATCCCCTTGGTGCATCAATAACTGCAATATTATGTTTCCCTGGAGCCATAAGAAGGCTTTCCAGATATACGGGAGGCATAGTATGTGCTTTGATCCTGTATTCAATTAAAGGATCAATTCTGATTGTATCCGGATTACCGCGCTGGTTGATTGTATGAACAAAGTTATATTTTATATTTCCAGAATTCTTATTAAAAAAAGTAAGAGGAATATTTGTCTCGGAAGGATATCCAAATTCGTCCATCAGGTTAACCTGGAGGGTTGTTTCCGTAAGTGCATGTGTTATAACAATTTCAAGTACTTCTTCAAATCGCTCTTCAGTTGATGCATTATATACGTTTCCCATGCATTCAAATGTTTTTTCAAACATCCAGTCGAGTCCGATTCCAATAACAAATGGCTTTAATAATATGCCTTTTTGTTGCAGTTCCAATGCAACAGCACATGGATCACCATCGCATGCTTCAATGCCATCTGTTATCAGTATTACAACATTTCTGCAATTATCCCTTGGAGGAAAATCGCCTGCCGTCGCGGCAAGAGAATTTGCAATAGGTGTTGTTCCTTTTGGAGAAAGAGCTGCCATTCGTCTCTTAATACGGTAACCGTTGTCTGGGGCAAACGGAACTTCAAGTCTGGTGTCGTTACAGTCCTGAGGAGGCACAACACTTTGATGGCCATATACTCTCAGAGCCATCTCAACATTTGGGAAGGTGCTTAAGCTATCGATAGTTCTGCCGAGAAACTTCCTGGCAATATTTATCTTCTTGTCTGTTCCCCATTCTCCAGACATACTCTGCGAGCAATCCAGTACAAAAAGTATTCTGGTAGTTTCTGTTGCCTGATTTACCTGCTGGGCATTAACTCCTTGCAAGTTGCAAATCAGTATTGTAAGACCGATAAATTTTATATATTTCAAATCACACTTTTTAGTATTCATCAAATTTATAAAAATAAAACTGCATTATTGAAACCTTTATTGTATTTGCATAGTTCCATTTTAATTACCTTTACGACTTTGAATTAAAGGAAACAGAAGAATGGCGCTACAATGCGGAATAATAGGGATAACCAATGTCGGTAAGACAACTATTTTTAATTGTATCTCAAATACAAGGGGAGAAACAACAGCTTATGCTTTTAGTGCAACTAAATCCAATATCGGATTGATTCAGGTGCCTGATAAGCGCCTGTATGAACTGGAGAAATTCCAGAAGACTGAGAAAATTATACCTACTACAGTAGAAATAGTTGATGTTCCCGGACTGGCAAAAGGGTCAAATAAAGGAGAGGGTGTTGGAAATAAATTTCTGGGAGATATACGTAATACCGATGCCCTGATTCATGTACTGAGATGTTTTGACGATGAAAACCTTCCTCATATTGATGGATCTGTCGATCCCTTAAGAGATCTTGAGAATATTGATTTTGAGCTTCAGGTAAAAGACCTTGAATCGGTTGAAAAGAAGATAGAAAGACTGTCTAAGATTGCAAAGTCAGGAGATAAAGATGCCAGGGCCGGGATAGAGGTGCTTAACAGGCTTAAGGATCACCTGGAGGAATTTAATAATGCCAGGGACATGGAATTTAAGGCTGAGGAGAGACATCATATAGAAGACCTTTTTTTATTTACTATAAAACCGGTTCTGTATGTATGTAATGTTGATGAGGATTCAGCAGTTAAGGGTAATGCATATGTAGATAGGGTAAGGGAATTCCTTGGAGAATCAGGCTCTGAAGTACTGGTAATTGCGGGACAGATGGAGTCTGAAATAGCTGAGCTCGAAGATAAAGACGACAGGGAAGTATTCCTCTCGGATATTGGTTTGTCGGAACCCGGTGTAAATAAACTTGTAAGGTCTGCTTATAAGCTGCTCGATCTTCAGACTTTCTTTACCGTTGGGCCCAAGGAAATAAGAGCGTGGACTATCAGAAAAGGCATGACTGCTCCCCAGGCAGCAGGTGTGATTCATTCTGATCTCGAAAGAGGATTTATCAGGGCAGAGGTAATGAAATATGAAGATTTTACTAAATTAGGATCCGAACAGGCCTGCAAAGAAGCTGGTAAGCTTTTTGTGGAAGGTAAGGGGTATATCGTCGGAGACGGTGATATATTGCATATTAGATTTAATGTCTAAACCCATGAAAAAGATATGGTCAATATTTATATTAATATTGATCACTCATCTGTTAAGTGCTCAGGATGAGGGAAATATTAAGCTTATAAAAGAGCAGATATCAAAGTACGGACAGGCTGAAATTAAGTTTAAATACACAGGCAGGGATCAGCTTAATGCTATACCTGAAAACATTTCTGTTACGAGGGTTAAAGATAATTATGCATGGTCAAAAATCTCAGCCTTTGATCTTGACGACATGTCTGCCTTTCCATTTCCCTATGAAGTAATTGAAAGATCAGACTCAAAAGCTGTTCAATCAGCACTCTCGGTGGAGGAGGCAATGAACTGGGATAAATATCCCAGCTATCAGCAGTATGATACTATTGTACACAGGTTGGCTGATGATTACCCTGCTCTTTGCAGACTTGAGGTAATCGGACAGAGTGTAAATGGCAGAAATATATATGTACTCAAGATATCCGACAATGTTGATATGGATGAAGACGAACCACAGGTTTTATTTAGCTCAACAATGCATGGAGATGAACTGGCAGGTTATGTCTTGATGCTGCGCCTGGCCGAGCATCTGTTAATTAATTCATCAAATGGCGGACTCGAACAGCAGCTGGTAGACAGTCTTGAAATATGGATAAATCCAAATGCAAATCCCGACGGTACTTATGCGGGTGGAGATACAATAGTATATTCCACAAGGGAAAATGCAAATGGTATAGATTTGAACAGGAAATTTCCCGATGAGGAAGCCGGAATTTTTCCGCCAGCAGGAGCCCCTGAGATTGCTGATATGGTACAATTTCTGAAAGACCATAATTTTGTTATATCCGCGAACTTTCATTCCGGTATTGAGTTGGTGAATTATCCTTGGGATAAATGGCTTGAGCCACTGCATGCTGATAATGATTGGTTCAGAAAGATAAGTCGGGCCTATGCAGATACTGTACATTACTATTCTTCCAATCCTTATTATTTCGACGACCGCGACAATGGGGTAACACACGGAGCATCATGGTATGATGTAAGGGGAGGCCGCCAGGATTATGTTACATATGAACGTCAGGGACGGGAAGTTACGATAGAACTGCATGAACATGATAATACACTGGCATCACTTCTTCCAGGCCTCTGGAACGATAATTACAGATCGATGCTTAATTACCTGGCAAATGCATTTTATGGTATACACGGAAGAGTAGTCGATAATGATACAGGTTTACCGCTTGAGGCAGTGATCTATGTTCAGGGTCATGATGTTGACAGTTCACAGGTTTATTCTGAACCTGCTTATGGAAGCTTCGTAAGGTTGATCGACGAAGGGACATGGAGTCTGGCTGTTTCGTCAGATGGCTATGAAACACTTTATATTACAGATGTACAGGTTGTTGCTAGTCAACAAACAACCCTGGAGATCAGACTGTTGCCCGCCGGGACAGGCATAGACGATACTAGTATTGATAATCTAAAGATATGGCCGGTACCTGCCGGAGATATAATTAATGTTAGCCTGCCTGAACAAAACCAAGGGTCACAGTTGGCTATCTCTGTATTTAACATTAATGGTACAGAGGTAATACAAAGGGCTATTAATACCTATACAAAGTTTAAAATAGAGATCCCCGTATCAACACTCCCGGCAGGAATTTATGTAGTAAAGATTAAGCCCTCAGGCAGCAAGAGGACTCTTACAGGGAAGTTTATAAAGAACTAAAATTATCTGTAAACACCCTTCATCCCGCATCTCTTACCACCAGTTTCAATTTTCGTTCAAAAAAGCTACTTTTGCAGCTTAAATTAAATCTGATGCAGATACTTATTGCAATATTCCTGGGTGGTGGACTTGGTAGTTTGAGCAGGTATGCTCTTTCACGAACGGTTACAAGCAATTTTACTGATATTAATCCTATGGGCACATTTGTTGCAAACCTAGCCAGCACAATAATCCTTGCCCTGATATTATATTTTTCTGCTGTCAGAGGCGGAATGTCAAGTACTGCAAAAGCACTTCTGGTAATTGGATTTTGTGGAGGATTCAGTACTTTTTCAACATTCAGTTACGAGACCTTCGAGTTGCTCAGAAACGGAAACTATATTTTTGCAGCGGCTAATATCCTGGTTAGCCTTTTTCTTGGGATAGGAGTTCTCTTTATGCTGGCAAAGAATATTTAATACGACCGATTATGATCAGATCATTATATACCTCTGTGCTTTTATCCATTCTGGCAGTTTCTCAAATATATGCTCAGGGAGCGTATATCCCTCCGGAGAAACCAAAGCTGGTTATTGGGATTGTTATTGAACAATTCAGATACGATTTTATTGATAAGTACTGGGATAACTTCAGTGAAGGTGGCTTTAAAAGACTTATAAACGAAGGTACCTTTTGCAAGAATGCATCATATGACTTCTTTTTTACCCAATCAGCGCCTGCGTATGCAACACTTGCAACAGGCACAGACCCCAGGGTGCATGGCATCATTGCAGATAACTGGTATCATCCATTAAGGGATGAAATCATCTACTGTACATCTGACAGTGAAGTGGATCCTGTTGGAGGTAGTTTTGAAAGAGGACTTCATTCACCGGTAAATCTTTTGCCCAGCACATTTGGGGATGAGTTAAAACTTTCGAACGGGGGGAAATCAAAGGTTTTTTCAATTGGGATGAGAGAACATGCTTCAATACTGTCGGGAGGGCATTCTGCTGATGCCGCCTACTGGTATGATGATATAACAGGTACCTGGATGACAAGTACTCACTATCTGGATTCACTCCCCGGATGGGTAAATAAGTTTAATGGTATGATGTTAAGCGATACCTATCTTAATGGAGAGTGGAACATCTTGCTGCCGCTCAGTCAGTACAGTCGATCATTACCCGATACCAATACTTATGAGTTGGGAATTCAGGGACAATCATGGTTTCCATACGATCTGAAGAAGATGAGTTCCTCCTCAGTCCTTGGAATTCTGAATAAGAAACGTGATTATTCTCTTTTAAGGGAATTCCCTGCGGGCAACACTTTTACTTCAGATTTTGCTATACGACTTATTGAAGAGGAATTGTTGGGAGAGGATGATATTACCGACTTCCTTTCTGTAAGCTTTTCTGCAACAGATAATATTGGTCATAACTTCGGACCTTCTTCGCTCGAGATGGCTGATGCGGTAATCAGATTTGACAGGGATCTTGCACATTTCCTTGATTATGTTATAGGTAAGATCGGCAAGAAAAATGTACTTATTTATCTTAGCTCTGCTCATGGTGTAGCAGAATCACCCGACCTTCTTCGGGATAAAAAGATACCTGCGGGGCATTTTAAGTTTAATCAGGCTCTTACACTATTAAAAAGTTACCTTAATGTGCTTTATGGCCAGGGTAACTGGGTTAAGGGATACTATGAGAAGCAGATTTATCTTAATCGTACCCTGATAGAGGATGCTGAGCTATCCCTTTTTGAGGTTCAAAACATGTCGGCAAGGTTTATTACCCAGTTTAATGGTGTTTCTTTTGCAGTTGCAGCAAATGTTATTGAGAATAATGATTTCAGCAGAGGTCATTACAGGATGATTCGTAATTCTTACGATCCTGTAAGGTCGGGAGATATAATTATTAATTTAAAACCGGCATGGGTTGAGAATGGAAAGTATGTAACAAATCATAATTCACCCTATGAGTATGATTCTCATGTGCCGCTGATATGGTATGGATGGACGGTAAACAGGGCTTCTGTTACCAGAAAAGTAAACATGAATGAGCTTGCTGCAACCCTTTCGTCATTATGCAGGGTGCAGGTTCCAAATGCCTGCGTAGGAGAGCCTATGACGGAACTTTTCAGATAACGGTATGTTTTTTGAACATAGACATATAAACAATTAAAATTTTCGTGTTTTAATCATTTGCTTATATTTGCAAGAATTAAAAAACGTAACTTATATAAAATCAATAACTATGGGAGATTTTTTAAGGACAGGACTAAAGACATTAACAACTCTTATTATTTTAGGTATCTCTGTAAATGCTTTTGGTCAGGCTCAGATGGGGGATGTGGCTGATTCATTTAATCAGGGTGTTCAGATGATTAAGATAAACCCCGATGCTGCGATTACTTCATTTGAAAAAACAATTGAACTTGCAGATCAGGTAGGAACAGATGAGGCTATGGATCTCAAGATGCAGGCGCTTAGCCAGATACCAAAAATGTACTGGGAATCTGCAAAGAAACTTGCAGGAAAGAAGGATTATGCAGGGGCAATAAAGAAACTGGATTCCTGTATGGAAACCGGTAAAACAGCCAAAGACACCAAACTTGTGTCAAGGGCAAGAAGTACCAAGCTAAGTATTATTAATGTTCAGGGTAATACTGCTCTTACAAATGGGGAGTACGAAGCTGCCCTGGGTTATTTTGATGCAGCATTGCAGATGAACCCCAAATATGCTAAAGCTTATCTGGGTAAGACACTTGTTTATGATGAAATGGGTGATCTGGATAAGATGGAGGAAGCCGGTATGAAAGGTATTGAAGTTGCTACAGCAGCACGGGATAATAAGACTGCAGGTACAATACAACAGAAACTCAGAGGTACTTTCTTTAATAGTGCTCAGGCTAAGCTTCAGTCAGAAGATTTTGCGGGAGCAGAAAAGTGTCTTTCCAGGTCAATCCAGTATGGTAATAATAATGCAGTGGTACATTATCAGCTTGGACTGTCTTATGAGGGACAGCAGAAGTGGAACGAAGCGATTGAGGCCTTCAGTAAGTCTGCTGAACTTGATATGGGTACAGATGCTGAAAAGGCCAAGGTTTTCTTTAAGCTCGCAGGAGCATATGAAGCGGCAGGTAATAATGCAAAAGCCTGCGAAAGTTATAAGAAAGCACTCTATGGAGAGTTTGAAGAAGCTGCAAAATATAAGATTGAGAATGTTTTAAATTGTGATAATTAGGTTTATCAATGATATAAAGAAACCGCTTCAGGGATGAAGCGGTTTTTTTGTGGCTCAGGGCGAACTGCAAACGGTAAGGCCTTGCCCCTGAATATTTAGTTTTGAGTTTATTCCTTATCTCCTTTTCTTACCATTGTAATTCTTATTTGTCCATACTAGAGCATAATTATCATACCTTGTGTAATGCAGGTCAAAGATCTCGTTTATCTTTTCAGAGTGCACCTTACCCTTTATATCTCCCGATTCGGATAAGTCAAATGGATATATTGTTATATTTTTCTTAATGTTTATTCCCTCCTTGTCGCAAATTTTATACAGGGCTTCCTTGGCACACCAGTGCAGATAAAGATGATATCTTTTCATATCTCTTTTCTTTGTAATCCTTTCCTTCTTGTTAATAAACTTAAATGACAGTGCATTAATATTTGCGCTCATATACTCAAGGTCTATTCCAATTCTCTCCTGAGTACTGAGCATTATTGCTGTAAGTTTATTAGAATGAGTTATGCTGATAAAGTGAGATCCGTCTTTTATAAAGGGTTTATTGTTTTTATTGTATACTATTCGGGCATCGGGTCCGATAAGTTCTTTTAAAAGAGCTCTGACACTCAAAAACTCAAGCTTTCTGGAGGTGCTTCTGAATGTCTTATATCTCTTATTATCGTTTTGGTCGAGGTCAACCATAGAAATAAGAGTTTTGATATCTTCTTCAATTTTCCAGACACCAACAACGGTATAATCATTTAAATAATGCTCGGTAATACAGGCCATACTCTATCCTAGTTTTTCCAATCAAGTGTTTCAATAAGGTATAAGATATCTTCCCTGAAAAATTCGTTGACCGGTGCCAGCGAATCTTTGTCAGGTGCTGCATTAAAATACAAGGATCCCCTGAGATAGTGATTTGTGCTGTCTGTCATGTAGAACTGTAAAGAAGAGGCAGCATTACCCTTAATTGTATAAACCAGTCCGTAAACTCTGTTATCGTTATTCTCCCACCTTCTTTCTTCGATAGCATCTGCCATAACCGAATGTTTATAGGCCAGCTTATGAGCATCTTCTACAAGCAGATCAAGATTATTATCAACCGGCACATAGCTCAGGTGAAGCTTTCCGCCATAATCTCTAAATTCAATATTAAACCAGCAGGGAGTACTTATCCCTGGTTCTGGAGCAATCTTTCCGTAAACCGGATAATAAAATGTAAAAGGACATGTTGAATCAAATTTTATATACTCCTTCTCCGGAAAGTCTATCCGGAAATGTCCTCTGGGCCTTGGAAAAGAATTGTTGCGACATCCAATAATAAAGCTCAGCAGGATAAGAATATATATTATTTTCTTACTTGCTTTTAACATCTTAGTTATCTATAATCCTGACTCTTATTTTTTTAATTCTCCTGCTGTCGGCCGAATGAATCTCAAACATAAAATTATCAAGACTGACTGAAAACCCTGTATCTGGTATGATTCCTGCCAGTTCGAGCATAAGGCCTGCAAGAGTATCTGATTCGCCTCTTACATCTTCAAAGGGATCATGATCAATATTCAATACTTTACAGAAGTCGTGCAGTTGTGTTTTTCCTTCAAAAATATATTCACTATCGTTTAGCTTTTCAAAGGCTATATCGCTATTTTCTGACTCTCCCGGGATATCCCCGACAATTTCTTCAAGGATGTCTTCAAGTGTTATTATTCCACTTGTTCCTCCATATTCATCAATAACAATTGCCAGGTGAATCTTTTTTGTCTGGAATTCCTCCAGAAGCTCTCTTATCTTTTTAATTTCAGGTATATAGTAGGCAGGACGAATAAGAGATTGCCAGTTAAAACTGTCAGGTTTATGTAAATGAGGCAGGAGGTCTTTTATATATAATACCCCCTGAATATTATCGATCGACTCAGAATAAACCGGTATTCTTGAATATCCAGACTCAATTATCCCGGGAATTAATTCTTTAAAAGGAGTTTTTATAGTGATGGCCATAATATCTATCCTGGGTTTCATTATTTCCCTGGCATCAATATTTCCAAAATTTATTATCCCTTTAAGTATCTTTTCATCTTCAATATCCTTACCAGATGCAATAGAGATAGCATCAGATAATTCATTTTTGCTAATTGGCGAATCATGAGCGGAGCGCTTCAGTATCCCTGATAATTTTATCAATAGCAGGCTTACAGGCATAAATATTCTATCCAGAATAATCAAAGGACCTGCCATCAGGGATGCAAATCTGAGATTCTGCTGTGTTGCATATACCTTTGGGATTATCTCTCCGAAAAGAAGTAATAAAAAGGTTATTACTATAACTTCCAGTATAAAACCCAGTACAGGATTGGAGGAAAAATCAAATATATGAGAACTTATATAGGCCGATAATATAACTATACCGATGTTTACAAAGTTATTTACAACAAGGATAGTGCTAAGTAAGCGTTCAGGTGTGTCGAGCAGTTTAATTACCCTGGCGGCACTTTTGCTTTTACTGCTTCTGAAAGTTTCCCTGTCGGCAGGAGATAAAGAAAAGAATGCAACCTCTGATCCGGAGATAAATGCAGAGCATAATAGAAGCAATACAACTATAAAAGCCTCGATAAGAATGTAAATATCAGGTCTTTTTACAATTATGTTGCTAAGTATCAGAAGGTATTGAAAGGGGTCGTCTGTTTCCAATTGGCGTATGTTTAGTTAACACTAGAAAGGAAGGTCATCGTTCTCTTCAACACCCGACCCGAAGGGGTCTTCGTTTGTTGCGATTCCTGTGTTATTTTCCTGAGCCCTTGTCTGCCCTCTGTCTTGAGCCTGATTTTCTGAATTATCCTGGTCAGAATCAACGGTGGAGTTATCACTTTTCTTACCAAGCATCTGCATATTATCGGCAACTATTTCAGTGATATACCTCTTGTTGCCATCCCTGTCGTCATAGGAGCGTGTTCGTATTTTTCCCTCTATAAATAACTGAGATCCTTTTTTTACATACTTGTCGGCCACTTCAGCCAGTCCTCTCCACAAAACAATGTTGTGCCACTCGGTAGTTGTAACTCGTTCGCCATCCTTACTCCTGTAGCTTTCACTTGTAGCAAGAGGAAATCTCGCCACAGCTACATTCGATTCAATAAAATGTACCTCGGGATCTTTTCCAACATTTCCCACCAGTATTACTTTGTTTACGGCCATAATTTATTTTATTCTAATATAAAAACCAGCACAAAGTTATGAAAAATTAGCGGTAGCACAATTCTAAAATTCAATAATTAGTTTCAATTGTAATCTAAGGCTGAAATATTACTGAAATGCTCAAGTTCAGAATTTTAGAACTCAAAAATTTCAAAAAATAAAGTTAAGAGTTTCATTTATATGAAATAATATTTTACATTTGCAGAGTTATTAAAAACTACGATATATAATAATTTGTTGAATTAAATAATTAAAAAATGACTAAAGCAGACATCGTTAACGAGATTGCCAAGAAGACTGGTATTGAAAAGGTTACAGTTCAGAGAACTGTAGAAGAGTTCATGGATGCAGTCAAAGAATCAATGGTAGCAGGTAATAATGTTTATCTAAGAGGTTTTGGCAGCTTTATTGTTAAGAAAAGAGCCAAGAAAACAGCAAGGAATATCTCAAAAAATACTACTATTATTATTCCCGAACATTTTATCCCGGCTTTCAAGCCTTCAAAATCATTCATTAACAAGGTTAAAAATAACCAGTAATTAATTTAGCTCTATGCCAAGCGGAAAGAAGAGAAAGAGACATAAGATGGCTACGCACAAGCGTAAGAAACGTTTAAGAAAGAACAGGCATAAGAAGAGGAAATAGTCGATCTGTTTAAAAGCCATATAGAAAGTATTCTAAACCTAAAGATCTTTTTAGTCTTTAGGTTTAGTACATTTATAGAAGAGAAAAGGATATACTGATAGATCTGTCAGGTGGTTAACAAAGATATTATAATAGATTCGGGCCCGGACGATATTTCAATAGCTTTATTGGAGGATGGCAGGCTGGTTGAACTGAATAAGGAAAAGAAAAACCTTCAGTTTGCGGTGGGTGATATATACCTGGGTAAGGTTAAGAAGATAATGCCAGGTTTAAATGCTGCATTTGTAAATGTAGGCTATGAGCGGGATGCTTTTTTGCATTATCTGGATCTTGGAGCACAGTTCAGATCGCTTAACAGGTATTACACTCTTGCCCTCAGTAAAAAGGGTAGAGTTCCCCCCGTACATAAGTTTAAGAACGAGAAAGATATCGATAAGGATGGAAAAATATCAGATGTTCTTACCAGTGGTCAGACAGTTATTGTGCAGGTAACAAAAGAACCTATCTCCACCAAGGGTCCAAGGTTGGGTTCTGAGATTTCACTTGCCGGCAGAAACCTTGTATTGCTTCCATTTTCTGATAAGATATCTATCTCCTCAAAGATTGAAAGTATTGAGGAAAAGAATCGCTTAAAAACACTTCTTCAGAGTATTAAGCCAAAGAACTATGGGGTAATTGTGAGAACAGTTGCAGAGGGAAAAAAGGTTGCTGTACTCGATTCTGAACTAAGGGGTCTTGTAAATAAATGGGAGGCTGCTTTTTATAGTATTCGTAAAGATATATCCAAACCAAAGCTTCTGATTGGTGAGTTAAACAGAACCACTACAATCCTTAGAGATATCCTGAATGTGAGCTTTTCCAATATCACTGTAAATAGCAATGATGCTGGTAATGATATTAAGCAATATATCCGTGAGATTGCACCGGAGAAGGAGAAGATAGTAAAAGTTTACAACGGTAATGTTCCAATATTTGATCACTTTGGTGTAAGCAAACAGATAAAGGCTCTTTTTGGCAAGACCGTATCATTTAAGCATGGTTCTTACCTGATTATTGAACATACGGAAGCCCTTCATGTAGTTGATGTTAATAGTGGTAATCGTTCCAAGTCGGATAAAGACCAGGAAACAAATGCACTTCTTGTTAATATTGAGGCAGCGAAAGAAATAGCCCGCCAGCTGAGACTTAGGGATATGGGGGGGATTATTGTTGTCGATTTTATTGATATGCTCTCCAATGAAAATAAGCAGGCTTTATTCGAAAAAATGAAAGAAGCCATGTCTGAAGATAGTACCAAACATAATATCCTGCCTCTGTCAAGGTTCGGTTTAATGCAGATTACCCGTCAGCGAGTTAGACCCGAGATGCATATCACTACCGACGAGGATTGCCCCGTTTGCGCCGGATCAGGTAAGGTAGGTCCCACAATCCTTCATATCGATAAGATTGAAGACGATCTGAAGATTATTGTTGATAAGGTTAAAACGCGTAAGTTTATTCTTCGCACCCATCCCTTTATTGCAGCTTACCTGACCAAGGGGATATTATCTGAAGCAAGGAAGATGGCCAGGAAGTATAAGTGCTCAGTATCGGTTCAGTCGATACCCTCATACCAGATCCTGGAATATCGATTCTTCAACTCCGAAGGAGATGAGATAGATCTCAGGTGAATTGAACCTTTTACTCCTGTTCCCGGTTAATTATATAAAATAGGTTTAACTTTTATAAAGTTTATATTTTATATATTCGCAGCTATTATCAAAATATTGCACTAATGAAGAAAATAATATTCCTGATAGCGATAATGCTTGGTATGACCTTTACTATCTCGGGCCAGATATTTGACCCTGTTTCATGGTCATTCTCTTATAAAGACAAGGGTGATGGTAAGTATGAACTAATATTTAATGCATCGATTGAAGAGGGATCGCACCTCTACGGCATGGATATACCCTCAGGTGGGCCTATTGCAACAAGCTTTACCTTTGAGTCTTCTGAAGATTATACTCTTATTGGTGATATTAAGGCACTTTCTAAAGGAGAGGAAGTATTCGACACTGCCTTTGAGATGGATATATTGTATTATAGTGATAAGGCTGAGTTCAGACAGATAATAGAGTCGGAACTGACATCATTTTCAGTTAAAGGTTATGTTACATTTATGGCCTGCGACGATGAAAGGTGTTCACCACCCCAGGATATCGATTTTAGTTTTTCGGTTTCTTCAGAAGAAACTGCAGCTGTCGAACAGACCGCAGCTATACCCGAAGAAAGTACAACAGGGTCGGGCAGGGGACTTATGGGTTTGCTTATCGTTTCATTCTTTCTTGGACTTGCGGGTGTGCTAACACCATGTGTGTTTCCAATGATACCTATGACTGTGGCATTCTTTTCTCAGGACTCGGGTAAGAAATCCGGATCGTTTATAAAGGCAGTGATATTTGCATTATCGATTATCCTGATATATTCTTCGCTTGGAGTAATAGTTTCCTTAACCAGTGCCGGCGCCGGTTTTGCCAGTTCACTTAGTACGCACTGGATCCCTAATCTGTTATTTTTTCTCTTATTTATAGTATTCTCAGCTTCATTCTTTGGTGCTTATGAGATAATTCTTCCGAATAGCTGGGTTAGCGGAGCAGACTCCAGGGTCGACAAGGGAGGTCTTATTGCTGCTTTTTTTCTGGGACTGACTACCGTACTGGTATCATTTGCATGTACCGGTCCTATTGTAGGAGCACTCTTAGTTGAAGCAGCCAGTGGAGATGTGCTGAGGCCAAGCATTGGGATGTTTGGGTTTGGACTTGGTTTTGCTCTTCCATTCTTCCTTTTTGCATTGTTCCCTTCAGTTATGAATAAATTACCCAGATCCGGGGGCTGGCTTAATTCAATTAAGGTAGTACTTGGTTTTATTATGGTAGCTTTCAGTTTGAAGTTCTTATCTGCTATTGATACTGTTTATGGTCTTGGCATACTTGGAAGGGATATCTTCCTGGTAATATGGATTGTTCTTTTCTTCATGCTGGGTTTATACCTGATGGGTAAGATAAAATTTGCTCATGACAGCGATCTGAAACATATCGGAGTATTCAGGTTTGTATTAATTATTGCTGTATTCTCATTTACGCTTTACCTCGTTCCTGGTCTCTTTGGAGCCCCCTTAACGGGCATATCATCATTAC
Organism: uncultured Rikenellaceae bacterium; assembly: GCA_964634565.1. Lineage (GTDB taxonomy): Bacteria > Bacteroidota > Bacteroidia > Bacteroidales > VadinHA17 > JAUVKT01. The sequence continues at coordinate 17,538 of CAZWLP010000007.1, forward strand.
TTCCTCCTAAAGAAACACTGTCGCTTGATCTTTCACAAAATGGCAGCACTCAGAATAGTGTTCAGCTTTTTGAGTCGGCAGAAAGCATTAAGTATGAGGATAAGTTCGATCTTCCTTACGGATTAAGAGGATACTTTGATTATGAGCAGGGAATGGAGGCAGCCAGGGAAGAGGGTAAACCGGTTTTTCTGGATTTTAAAGGACACGCCTGCAGCAATTGCAAGGAGATGGAAGCTAAAGTATGGTCGGACAGCAGGGTACAGCAGCGCCTGAGAGATAACTTTGTAATTATTGCCCTCTATTGCGACGACAGGACAAAACTTCCTGAAGAGGAATGGTATACTTCACCATTCGACAATAAGGTTAAAAACACAATAGGTAAGGTTAACACAGACCTTGAGATAAGAATGTTCGGAACAAATACTCAGCCCCTCTATGTTATTGTTGATCACGATGGAAATATGCTTGGAGAGAAGATGGAGCATAACCTTAATGTCGAGGAATATTTGAACTGGATGGATAAGGGATTAAGTCTCTTCTAAAAGGATAATATATTATATATAGAAGGGGGACGCTATTATTGTGTCCCCTTTTCTGTTAAAAAAAGTCAATATTAAAAAAGTTGCATTTTTTGTAGGTTTCTTATCGGAGCAGCTATAAAAGCAAGGATAATGATAACAAGACTGGCAAAAGTTGAATATCTATATATTATATCTCCGTGAACAGCATATAAGGTAGTTGTCTCTCCGGGATTTATGTTTGATACAAGAACTCCTTGTTTCCACCATGCCAGCGAATCTCTAATTCTTCCTTTTTTATCTATGGTGCACGATATTCCGGTGTTGGCACACCTTATCACAGGTCTTCTGTTTTCTATAGCCCTGATAGAAGCAAACCATAAGTGTTGTTTGTACGCTGAAGTATTATTCCACCATCCGTCATTTGTTAAAATTGCAATAAAACCTGCCCCTTTGTGAATATACTGAGTTGTAAATTCCCCATAGGCCGATTCGTAACATATTACCGGTGCAGCCTTTGTACTGGTATAGGTATGAGTAAATACATCCCTCTCTTTTTGAATACTGTATCCCGACATAGTACCACCCAGGTCAGGTATAATAATTCTTTCGAGGAAGGGTGGCAGGAAAGATACCTTTTTTTCAAATCCAGGAACAAGCTTTGATTTATGATAGAAAGAAATATCTGAATCTTTTCCAATATAAACAGCACTATTGTATAGTTCCCTTTGATCACCATTATGGAATGTTGCAGTTGTTGTAGCTCCCAGGATAATATTTAAACTATCATATTCCGAAAAGAAACTTCTTATTCTCCTGATATACCAGTTGCTTTCGGCCGTAGATTCTTCGAAAGGATCGTCAATTGAGGTTTCGGGAAAGAACAGCCACCTGCATGAATCATCTATTAACCCTGCTGTAAGCGATAACATATTTTCAAGCTGGGTGGGAAAAGTCAGACTGTCAAATTTATCAGCGTAAGGATCAATATTGGGCTGAACAATAACTACTTTTTCGGCAGCTGTATCTTCAGAGAATCGTGCACCAATAGTAACAGATATTATGATGGGAAGAACTATCATAATTAAAGCGGGTAAAAGGTACCGAAGTATTCTCTCACGGTACTTATCAAGCTTTATCAAAGCATTAAATAACAGCAGGTTCACTATCAGAACCCAGAGTGTTCCACCTCCTGCTCCGGTATACTCGTACCACTGTATTAATCCGGGCTCTTTCCCAAAAACATTACCCGTGTTAAGCCAGGGAGAAATAATACTGATATTTAAGCAAAGGTTCTCATAGGCCAGCCAGAAACCAATAAAACTTATTACTGTAGTAAGCTTGCTTGCTCTCAGGTATACAAAATATACAAGCCAGAGGGTAAAAGACATAAGGAATGAATGAGCCAGAATTGCCATTGTAGCCCCGGCAAGGGAAACTTTTCCAAGCCATGAGAAAGTTACAAGGTTAAACAGGAGCATGCCGGGAAGCAAGCGGGTAAATACTACTGACCCGGAAGTTTTTTTATTCTTCGACTTGTAAAGAATCATAAGGAAGGGTATAAATGCAAGCAGCATTAGCAAAGCGCTTATATGCTCCCTCCATGCCAGCGACATAATCGTGCCGCCTGTAAGAGACTGAATATATGGATTTGTAGTAAGTTTTTTCACGTTAACGATTTCCCCTTTTTTCTTCTGAGTGTTGCAAGGTATACGCCTCCAAGAATACAAATTACGGAAATTATCATAGATGAAGTAATCGCTTCTTTGTCGATTATACCCCATAGAGTAGCAACAATGGGTATAAGATAAGTGACTGAAGAAGCAAATACAGGGTTGGTTCTAAGAATAAGGATGTTAAAGATGGCAAGTGCAAGTCCCGATCCGAATATAGACAGTATAGCAATAAATCCGAGATTCCTCAGCCAGTGCGCAGTCTGAACAGCTTCTGAAAAATCTGACAATAGCAGGTTTATTCCGGCTATTGGCCCTATAAAAAGGAAGGCCAGGGCAGTAATGCTTATACCATTAATATTTTTTAACTGAGCAACCTGGTTACTGCTTATACCATAAAACATTGTTGCAAGTACTATATAAAGACCATACGAATTGAAAGAGAAGGATCCATTATATAACAGGCCGGCCGCTCCAATAAAACCCAGTATTATACCCAGTACCTGATGTGTTTTTGCTTTTCTTGAATAGAAAAACATACCAAAAAGTAATGTAAATACCGGTGTCAGTGAGTTTAGCATGCCAGCTGCAGAACTCTCAATATTAGTCTGGGCGACAGGATATAGAAATGCAGGGAAGGCACTGCCCAGAAAACCTATGATCAGGAATGACCATATATTTTCCCTGTCAACATATTTGATATTTTTTAGCGCTATTGGTAATAGGAATATAAAAGATATAAATATCCTGAGCGAGGCAATTTGAAAAGAATTAAAAGATTCAAGACCCTTTTTAATTAAAATAAAAGATGTCCCCCAGATAAATGCCAGAATTATTAATATCAGCCAGTCAAGGACTTTTGTTCTTTTTAACATATCGGCTGCAAATTTAGCACTTCGGTAAAGAAACAGAAATAATGCATGGCATATTTTAGATTGTGATATTCGCCTGAATATTTTATACGTTTATCTATGCTCAGAAGCTGTTTATTAAAATTAATCTTTTTTAATTGCAATTTGCTCCGTTTTTTCCTACTTTTAATCCATATAATTGAACTCCAGAGGCTAATTACAATGAAATCACTACTGACAACTTTCCTTTTTGTTTTGTTTGTGTTTTCTGTCTCCGGGCAGGAAATAAAGCAGCATGTTGTTGCTTCAGCAGGTGGGTTTGATATTTCGGGCGATAATTCAATTTCATTAAGCTGGACACTTGGTGAACTTGTTATTGAAACCGTCGAATCGGGCAGCGGAGATATTGTTTTAACCCAGGGATTCCATCAGACTATGATACTGATTGATGCAATCCAGAAGAATCCTGAACTGGGAGTTGATGTTACAGTATTTCCAAATCCAACCAGCGAACTGGTAAATATTGATTTTTCAGCACCCTTGCCTGGTAAAACAGATATTTTTCTTAACTCAGCTGACGGGAGGCTTGTTTATACAGGTAAGTTGCTGCCTGGCGAAGAGATTAAACAAATAAATATGCAGCAGTATCCTGATGGTACCTATATATTGCGTATACAAAATGGAATCAGAATAAATATTTATAAAATTATAAAGCTATAGTATAGCTTAAAGATGCTTTTACTGTCCAAAAGCAATTTTTCCATTCTTTTCATGGCTGCCCCATTCATTCCGGATGGGGCTTCTTTTTGGTGTTATATAATAGGTTCGTTTAACATTTTTTAGCAGACTTTTTACCTAAATTAGCTTTCTAATAACAATGTTATGAATAAATTATTAATCTCACTTTTTTCTATTTCTTTCTTGTTTGCCTCCTGTGGTGGTGATATGGAAGATACCTTAATAAGAAAGGCAGATAAGATCCATCAGACTATTCTTACAGTAGACACTCACTGTGATACACCAATGAGGTTGATGCGATCTGACTTTGATCTTGGAGTCAGAAATGATGACGGATGCGTTGATTTCCCAAGAATGAGGGAAGGAGGCCTTGACGCTGAATTTTTTGCTGTATTTATTGGACAGGGGCCAAGGACAGAAGAAGATCATTTAAGGGTTTATAACCGGGCAATAGAAATATTTGATTCCATTCATGCCAATGTTGACAAAAACTCAGATCAGGCAGAGATCGCTTATACCGCAGATGATGCTTACAGGATAAAGAATAAGGGGAAGATAGCTGCGTTCATTGGTATGGAAAATGGCTATCCTCTTGGAAATGATATTTCAAGGGTTGAAGAATTTTATAAGATGGGGGCCAGGTATATAACACTTTCACATTCAAGCAATAATGATATATGTGACTCCTCCACAGATCCAAACGGGCCTGAGTATAACGGACTTTCTGAATTTGGTGAAGAGGTAGTTGCCGAAATGAACAGGCTGGGTATGATGGTAGATGTTTCTCATATTTCTGATGAATCATTCTATGACGTTATTGAAATATCAAAGGCCCCAGTTATTGCTTCACATTCATCATGCAGGGCACTTTGTGAGAGTCCAAGAAATCTTACCGATGATATGATAATGGCACTGAAAGAAAATGGTGGTGTTATCCAGATATGCATCCTTAGTAATTATCTCCGGCAACCTGAACCCAATCCCGAGCTCGATAAGATGCTAAAGGAAATCAGGGAGAAATACAATAATTTTGAAGATCTCTCAAAGGAGGAGTTTGATAAGGCCAGAGATGAGTATTATACTACCAGAAATAAATACAGGAAGTATGCAACAATTGCCGATGCAGTAGATCATATCGATCATGTTATTCAGATTGCAGGAATTGATTATGTCGGAATAGGAACTGATTTTGACGGTGGAGGAGGAATAGAAAATCTAATGGATGTTTCTCAAATGAAAAACCTGACAATTGAAATGCTGAGAAGGGGATATACAAAGAAGCAGCTTGAAAAAGTATGGGGTGGTAACGCCATGCGTGTACTAAAAGAGGTTGAAAGAATATCGCAGGAGCTGTAAACTCTGTTTATAATTCTTTTATAGCTGCGACTTAACACACAGTATCGATTTAAAAAGGGCGCTTGTAGCGCCCTTCTTTATATCTTCAATCTTCAATCTTTAACTTCTTATCTCTTACCCTCGAAAATCTTAAAACCTTAAGTATCCAGTTGGGCAGTTTCTTTTCTGGTACTCTTTTTTCTAAATTGATATACCATCCCAGTTTTTTGATGATAGGTATTTTTAGAGTCTCAACAAACTCTATAAGTGTTCCGTCAGGATCTTCAATATAGGCAAAATGCCCGGCTGCCTCACCCATATCAAAACCATTTATATCATGACTTGCCTTGCTGTCGACGGTAAATGAACAGCCACTATCTTCACATTTTTGCTTTAGCTTATCCATGCCTGACACATCATAGCACAGGTGAATAAAACCCGGATCACCCCAGTACCTGTCTTTGTATATTCTTTCCGGATTTCTGTCTAAAGTACTTATTAACTCGATAACACTGTTTCCAAGCATTCTGTGAAATGCACCGACAAAAGGTTTATTTCTGCCTAGCAGAACCCTTCTGAATACGCCATCTCCTCCGGGTAAGCAATTCAGATCTTCAAATGATGCCGTTTTGTCGTAGATCACCTTATCATATCCCAGTATATCAGAATATACTACCATCGATTTTTCAATATCACTTACTCCTATAACAGCACCATATGATCCTCCGTTTACCTTTTTCTCGTTTAGGAACCAATCACTTGCTTCAACAAACTGAAAAACATTGTTGTAGGGATCTTTGATAAAAAATGTATTTCTGCCTAAGGGGTCTTCAACCGGCTCACCAAGAATGGGAGCCTTAATTGCCTTGAAATGAGCAAGGGCCTCATTAACATTTTTTACTTTCATTTTACAGGCAAAAATTCCAAGGTCGCCTGCCAGTATTTCTTTCCCGGGATCCTTTGGTTTTCTGCCCATATATTGCCAGATCTCAAAACCACCTCCGCTCTGCAGATTCATTGCCAGAACTGCATGCCTGCTTCTTGGTTTTCCTCCTGTATAAGGCAGCATTAATCTTGCTTCTGCTTTTTCCTCAAATATTGGTACATCCATACCAAAAAACCTTCTATACCATTCCCAGGCCTCGTGAAGATTTTTTACTCCCACTCCCATCTGCTGTATTCCGCTTATTACATATTTGCTCATACTCTACTGTTAATATCTATATGTATAACTCCCTAATAATGAAATTGTTTTATATGGGATCTATTCTGGATGCAATATTAAAGAAAATTGATGGAAAATACTTCCTTATATAGAGCATTATTAATTCAGTGCTGCCAACCTTTATTTCACGCTTATTTTTTCTTATTCCCCTTATGATTGTTAAGGCAGCTTTTCTAGGGGTAATTCCCTTATCTAATCCGGGGTCCATGGTACCCTGTTCTGTGCCATCCGCCAAAAGGGCATGCTTTGATATATTTGTTCTTACCCTTCCAGGAATTATAACAGACCCTTTTATATTATTTGTTTTATTCTCGAGATGCAGGGTCTCAATAAAGCCGTGAATAGCCTGTTTTGAGGCCGAATAGGCCGAGCGTAATGGGAACCCGAATCTCCCTGAAATGCTGCTGGTTGCAAGTATATGACCACTTTTTTGTTTAATCATATAGGGAAGAACAGCCTTGCTGAGTGCTATTGTGCCAAAATAGTTAATTTCCATTATTTTTCTGTCGATAGACATGGGTGTTTCATCTACCCTTGCACGCTGACTGATACCTCCCAGGTTAACAAGATAATCTATTCGCTTAAATTTATCTGCCTGTATACTTACAAGATCTGCAATATTTTCAGTCTCAGCAAGATCGAAGCAGGCTATATGTATTCTGTCCTTAAGCTCACCACAATTCTCTCTAACCTGATTTAGTTCTTCCTTACGGTTGGAGGAAGCAATTACTATTGCACCCATCTTTACGGCTTCATATACAAGTGCTTCTCCTATACCGGATGATGCACCGGTAATCCACATCACCTTCTTCTCTAAAAACTTCATTGCATTTACACTTTTGAAAGATCTGTTTGCAGATCGTCATAAAGATTAATCAATATCCTGTATTCAGGATTTTTTCGGTTGATGTATTTCCTTACCCTTACACCCTCACGAAGCTTTTTCCAGATAATAAAATAGTTCCATGAAAGCCAGCCGGCAGGCAAAATACTAAAAAGAACAAGTAGAGCGATCCACCAGCTGGGAAGTAGTAAGAACGCCAGAACAACATAGATCGGTACAAATAATATCGCCATGGCAAGTGATATACCAAATCTTATACTCGACCAGAACTGTTCGTCTTTTATATTTTTAAGTGCAAGATTTGGGATACGATAAAATACCAGGTTTGTAATAAATCCGTAAAGTGCAACCGGGGCGAGAATAATTAGCCCAAGGCTTGCCATCAGGTGAGCCATATATGTGGGTTTTGGCTTATCAAGGTGATAGTATCCAATATTAAGGCTCTTTGCTATGTTCTTAATTTTAAGCGATATATTACAAATACTAAGGTAAAGTTGCGGATCTCTTTTTTCTGTTTCTTCAAGCTTTCTTATTAGCTCCTTATCTCTGTTTACTTTCGGGTTTTTTGTATCAGAGCTGTATTTTCCATTTACAACCTCCCTTAGCTCATCAATTGCCTCATAATCTTCTTCAGATTCAATATGTATCATCAGCTCCTTCATCCTGGTGGCAATTTTTTCCAGTAACATATTAAGTGCCACCTGCGGTTTTTCCCTGTAGATGTCGTGAAATTCGCTAAAGCCAAAGGGCTTCCCATATATAACTGTAACTATCTGCCTGAACCTGAAGTAATCAGAATATTCTACTGCAACAGGTACAATTTGTATATCCAGCTTAAAGTCATTAGCTGCTTCAGTCTGAAATGCAATGCGGCAGATTCCCTTTTTAAGCTGCCTTAAACGCCTGTATCCTGCATGGTTACCTTCGGGCAGTATCCCCAGTCCGTTCTTGTTTTTAATTACATCGATCGTTTTCTTAAAGATTTCATCGTTCTGCCTGACGGTTTCAAAGCCGTCTCTTATCCTGAAAACAGGCAGCATCTTCATTTCATACAGTAACTTCGCTATAAATTTATTACTGAATGCACTTGCTCTGGTCAGAAAAATAGGCTGGCCCTTTGCTGTGAAGATAAGTGCCAGAGGATCCATAAGCGCATTCTGATGGTTTATGGAATATATATTATGAGCTTTATAGTCGATGTTCTCCTGACCGACGATTATTACTTTTCTGTAATAAACATTATTATGCCAGAATCTGGCTATTCCTTTTAAAGTACTGTAGAACAGGGAGTACTTTTCAATATTATGTTTACCCATTTTACCTGACTAAGCTTCAAATGATTTTATTCTTCTTTGTCTCCCTTTAATGGAATCAACGACCAGATCCCGGCAGTTGTAAGCCCTGAAATAATATGCCATACTCCCCACCAGGCAACTATTACAGCCATACCTCCTATAGCAAGCTCCGGCGGGAATATTTTTGGATTAAATAATAAAACCAGACCAAGCCCCGAGTTTTGTATTCCTGTTTCAATTGTAATGGCTCTTCTGTTAAAAGGACTTACCTTCATAAGCGTTGCAAATGAGAATCCTGTTGCAAAAGCCAGCAGATTATGTATAAGTACCAGTATAAAAATATACTTGATAAACTGGAGAAAAAAATCATAGTTGCTCTTGAAAAGGATTGTTACAAGGGCAAGAAATGCAACAATCGAAAATATCTTCATTGGCTTAAAAATAGCTGCAGTAAATTTCTTGAACCTGTAATTTACATACATTCCCAGAGCAAGTGGAATTCCAAGAATCAGAATCACAGTCTTAAACATCTCAAAAGGATCAATTCTGAGCCTTGGCAGTAATCCTGGATTTGAGTGCTCATATATATCCAAAAACCAGCCACCCCAGATTGCAAAGTTCAGGGGGGTAAGGATAATGGCAGCCAGGGTTGCTATTGCTGTAAGACTTACCGACAGGGCCGCATTGCCTTTTGATAGCGATGACATAAAGTTGGAGATATTACCTCCGGGGCACGAGGCTACCAGAATCATCCCAAGGGCCATTGTCGGCGTAATAACATTTCTCAGTATGATCGTAATAAGAAAGGTAACAGCCGGAAGCAGAACAAACTGTGAAATAAAGCCTGTTACTACTGGTTTTGGACTTTTTAATAATTTTCTGAAATGATCCATTCTTATTCCAAGTGCTACGCCAAACATAACCAGTGCGATAGTTATATTCAATACAAGAAGGCCATCCTGTGAAAACCGCAGATTAACGGTGTCCATTGATTGAAGAGTCTCGAGCATAGGTAATCTCTTTAAATTAATTGAAAGCACCCAATATACGGAAAATATTTAATACCCATTTTTGAGTGAAAAAAAAGCTTATTCCTCGTTTTTGAACCGGTCAATATCTCTTCTTTCCCTTTTAGTTGGTCTGCCTGCTCCTCTTCTGCGCCGACCGGTATTAAATTCTGCCCTTATTTCAAGCTTCTGCAGCTCTTCATCGGGAGTAAGATTCTCAATATAATCGGCCACCAGTTTCGCCCCTATTCTGGATGGAGGAACACTAATACACCTGAAAGTGTATGTAACAGGCATTTTCTTAACTGTCAGTATATCTCCGGATTCAATTGTTCTGGAAGGCTTAAGAGGTGAATTATTAAGAAGAATTCTGCCGTTTTTACATGCATCAGCCGCCTGGCTTCTGGTCTTATATAATCTAACCGACCAGAGAAATTTATCAATTCTGTTTGGGGATGAGTTACTCATCACTATCTTCCGGCAGGCGCCCTGATTTATTATATTTTGTCATTGTCAGTTCCAGTCCGATAAAACCAAATGATTTAAGCATTTCAATAGCAAGGTCTATCCGGTCGCTTATCAGGGCTGATTCCTGGTCTGTCCATTTACCAAGTACATGGTCTACCTGCTGTCCCTTTCTGAAATTATCTCCGATACCAAATCTTAATCGTGCGTAATTTCCTGAACCAAGTATCCTGTTTATATGTTCGAGTCCGTTATGTCCTCCATCTCCGCCCTTAGGCCTTAGCCTTATACTACCCAGCGGAAGAGCTATATCATCTACAACTACAATAAGATTGCCAGGCGGGATATTTTCTTTCTTTAGCCAGTAATTTACAGCATTACCGCTCAGATTCATATATGTTGACGGTTTAAGAAGGACATAGGATCTTCCCCTGTGCTTTGCCGTGGTAACAAAGCCGTAACGTTTGTCCTTAAAAGAGATATTGGATGCATGAGCCCATGCATCCAATATCTTAAATCCAATATTATGACGTGTATTTATATATTCGTCTCCAATATTTCCTAAACCTGCAACCAGATACTTCAAATCTATGGATTTAGAGGTTAGAGAGACAGAATTGTCTCTTATTCACTATCAGCCTTTTCAGAAGCATCAGCAGATCCTTCCTGAGTACCTTCAGCTGGGGTAGCTCCTTCTTCACCTTCTTCACCCTCTTCACCCTCTTCTCCTTCTTCTCCTTCAAGATCAGACTCCTTAATTGCCATACGAGATGAGATAACTGCCACAACCATTGCTCTTTGTGGATCGAGTATTTCAAGATTGTCGTATAGCAGATCATGAACCTTGATAGACATTCCAATAGCAAGATCTGTAATATCGATATCAAGACTGTCAGGCAGATTCTTAAACGAACCCCTAACCTTCAGGCTTCTCCTCTTAAGTCTTACTTTACCACCAGCCTTAATGCCAATAGAATCTCCTATAACATTAATAGGGATATTCATCGTTACAGGCTTATCTTCAAATACCTGTATAAAGTCAATATGTAATGCTGCATCAGTTACCGGGTGAAACTGAATTTCCTTCAGGGCAGCAAGATATTGCTTACCGTCAATATCAAGATTAACAATATATACACTCGGTGTATATATAAGATCTTTAAAAATATTCTTATGAGCATAAAAATGTATTGTTTCTTCACCACCATACATTACGCAGGGAACATTCTCTTCAATTCTGAGTTTTTTGGTTTCTTTTTTTCCAAGCTCTTTTCTCAGATGAGCTTTAATTTCAATAGTCTTCATTTGTCAATTTTTAATGTGCTACTTAAGTTTTCCAAAATGATGGAAACCTCCCATCACACGATGGACAATTTTCATATAAATTTCGGGCTGCGAAGATACGTTTAATAGCTTAAAAAACAAAGCCCATGCTGATAGATTCGTTATGATAAACTGAATCTATAGTATCAGCAAATAATTTAGCCACAGTAATAACTTCTATTTTAGGTGATGATTTAATAAGGGGGATAGAATCAGTTACCACCAGTTTTTCGATTGGCGAATTTTCGATACGCTCATAGGCCGGGCCTGAAAGGACTGCATGGGTGGCAAAAGCGTGTATGCTGTTAGCACCCCGATCTTTAATCATCTGGGCAGCAAAAGTGAGTGTGCCTGCAGTATCAACCATGTCGTCAATAATTACTACATCACGACCTTTAACTTCACCTATCATGGATATTTCTTCAACAACATTTGGTTTTTTCCTGAGCTTGTAGCTTAAAACCATTTCAGATTGCAGATGCCTGGAATATGCGTTTGCTCGTTTTGAACCACCCATATCGGGAGCCGATATTGATAGATAGTTCAGGTTCATTTCCTTTATCTTTTCAACAAAGAGTGATGAAGCATAGAGGTGATCAACGGGTACATTGAAGAAGCCCTGTATCTGGTCGGCGTGCAGGTCAAGAGTCATAACCCTGTTTACACCAGCCGTTTCAAGAAGGTCAGCAATCATTTTTGCCCCGATAGAAACCCGTGGACGATCTTTTCTGTCCTGGCGGGCAAGTCCAAAATACGGGATAACTGCAATAATCTTATATGCAGATGCTCTTTTCGCAGCATCAATCATAAGAAGCATTTCAAGGAGGTTGTCTCCGGGAGGCAGGGTTGATTGCACTATAAATACTGTACATCCCCGAACAGATTCATCGAACCTGGGTTGAAACTCTCCGTCGCTGAATTGGGTAACACTGCTTTCACCAAGTTTAATACCCAGCTCTTTTGCAATGTTTTCTGCCATATTGCGTGATGCCCTGCAAGAGAAAATTTTAAGAGGAGATTTACCATTCATGATGCAAAGAAAAGAGGTGTGTAAATATCGATTATAACTTGTGCAAAACTACAAAATTCAAAAAACTTTCCTCAGGGTTTTTCAAAATAATCAAGGCTTTTTTCTATATAAGTGAGTAATTCATCCCTGCCTCTTTTATCTTCTGCCGAGGTAACTATTAAAGGAGGCAGCTCTTCCCAGTTTTCGAGCAGGCGATTATTATGTTTTTCAATTATTCCTTCCAGAGCCTGTTTTTTCATCTTATCTGCCTTTGTGAAAACCCTGGCAAAAGGTACGTATTTTATTCCCAGGAAGTTCATAAAATCTATATCTGATTCGATGGGTTCATGCCTGCTGTCAATAAGTAAAAACAGAGTCATCAGGTTCTTCCTGTTCAAAATGTAATTTTCTATCATTTTCTGCCAATCTTCCCTGATCTTTTTTGATACTTTCGCATAACCGTAACCCGGAAGGTCTGCAATATACCAGCTCTTATTAAGAATAAAATGATTAATTGTCTGGGTCTTCCCGGGGGTGGCAGAAGTTTTTGCCAGTTTACTTCGTCCGGTTAGCATATTAATCAAAGATGATTTTCCCACATTTGATCTTCCCAGAAAAGCATATTCGGGCAGATTGTCTTCGGGGCATTGTACCAGCTTTGTGCTGCTCTTAATAAATTCTGCCGATTTAATTATCATTACTGACCAAGTTTTTCAATAAATCGTTTCTCATTAATTATATACCTTTCGTGGCTTCCTGATCCCACTTTTACTCCTTCTTCAGTGACTTCAACTTCAAAGCGTAATTTTCTGTCGCTTATTTCGATCAGGGTGGATCTGCATAACAGAATTGCTCCGGGAGCACTTGCCTTGAGATGATCGACATCTATCTTTATTCCGACAGTTCCATATCCTTCAGGCAGGTATTCCTGAACAAGTTCCATGGATGTTTTTTCCATAAATGCTACCATTGCCGGGGTGGCGTATACATCCAGAAGACCGGAGCCATAATATCTGGCTATGTCGGTTTTCCCTACCTGGGTCTGAAGGCTAAGTTCAATACCGGTTTTAATTTTATCAGTCATTACTAGCTGAGGTCATTGTAAGGCAATTTAATTCTTTTTATTATAATCTCCTTGTTTCTGAACCTTGTTGTATATTCTGCAACTACATCAACGTAAGACTTACCTCCGGTCTCTGTCTTAAACATCTCGAAGTAAGCCATTCCTGTTGAGGCCGTTATGTCTTTTGCAAGATCCGGATCAAAGGCTCCGTCAACAAGCCCTCCCTTATAGAACTTCACATTGGTCGATTTATTCGACAGGGCAAGGGTAATACTTACAACCCCATCACTCTTATAATCTTCGCTGCTGATTTTGATTATAGTAATTGAGGGTATATTGCCAACTTCAAGTCCATTATCGTAAAATTCCTTTAGCCCGGGAGTTCTCAATCCGTGCTGATAGGGTATTTCGGCCATCACCTTTCCATTTTTATGATACTTGGTTTGTATACCGTGAATCTTATCGTTCATATATGGTGTTGCCCTGTATACACCCCCATCTGTATAATACCATTTTGCAGTATCTTCCTTAAGATTATTCTCATACCATATAGTTCTCTTAAGTTTACCGTCATCATAGTAGTTCTTATTGAGACCTTCTTTAATACCATTTTTGTAGGTAACTTCTTTTTTTAGTATCTCACCTTCATAGAACCTCTTTACACCGGTATAATTCTCATCTGATTTTTTTACCTTTGGCGTATCTTTGGCACTATCTGTACTGGATGTGTTGCAAGATTGTAGTACAAGTACCAGTGTAATAATTAAGATCCAGCTAATTTTTTTCATTATTCTTTTATTAAATAATCTTTGTCAATATATATCTCAAGCAGGCTTGCATTTTCTGATTTTAATCTCAGATTCTCAATTGAAGCAGGAATAAGAAGGGTTTCCCCCTTACTTATTTCAATACTCTCAGAGTCATATAAGATTTCAAGTTTTCCATCAACACAAACATATATAATAAACGAATCGTATTTTGAATAATCTTTTTCAATGTCTGATTCCAGCTTAAAATAGTTTGTTGTAAAATACTGGCAGGAAAGGAGTTCTGCTCCATCTTTATCAAGAGGAGATTTTTTCCGGTAATGATCGGTGGCTCTGGAATAATCTATTATATCTTCTGCAAGATCCTTATGTAATTCTCTTGGCTTACCGTCAAGACCCGTTCTGTCCCAGTCGTAAATTCTATAAGTAATATCTGATGTTTGCTGTATTTCCACAAGTACCACTCCTCCTCCAAGTGTATGAACCCTTCCTGCCGGGATATAGAACACATCCCCCTGTTCGGGGTGGATATTGTTAATAAGGCTGACGAGATTATTGTTCTTAATTGCAGCATCGAATTCCTTTTTATCGGAGGGATTTTTAAATCCTGAATATATAAATGCATTTTTGCCAGCCTCGAGAATATACCACATTTCCGTTTTGCCGTATGCATTGTGTCTGTTGTGGGCTATTTCGTCACCCGGATGAACCTGCAAGGATAGTTTGTCACTGGCATCAATAAACTTGATCAAAAGGGGAAATTCCCTTCCAAATTTCTCGTAAATAATGTCTCCCAGCAGATCTCCCATATAAACTTCAGCAATTTCTTCCAGGTTATTTCCCGCAAGGTAGCCATTGCTAACGACAGACAGATCACCCTGCATCCCGGATATCTCCCAGCTCTCTCCAATATTGATATCAGACTCTGATTTTTTACCATAAGTCTTCTGAAGATTATTTCCTCCCCAGATCCTTTCTTTGAGTATTGGTTGAAATTTTAAGGGGTATAGCCCGGCCATTAGTATCGGATATTAAAATTTGTAATCTATAAACGATTTCTCTTTAGCAAATTTCCGTGCACTTTGTATTGCCAGCTGATGTTCTTCGCTGATGCTGTATGCCTTAAGTGATTCAGGGGAGTCAAATACCGAGTCAATAACTACATCCCATGCAGAATCTGATTCACTAATGTTTATTCCAACCCTGTATTCTTTTACTGATGGAAGATCCTTTAAGGGTTCAAAGATTGATTGTAAGCGCTTCGCTTTTTCCTTTCGCTTATCAGCAGACATTATTTCCGTGAATCTGAATAGGACTATGTGCTTAATCATCGTTATAATTTGCTACTTTTGACTTATATTCACCGACAAAATTAGCAAAATAATGTTGATAGTAGGTATTGCCGGAGGTACCGGTTCAGGAAAAACGACCGTTGTTAAAAAACTTATTGAGGCCCTGAATAATAATAATGTAACCGTACTGCCTCAGGACGCTTATTACAAGGATAATAGTCATTTGTCGCTTGAGGAGAGGCAAAAAATAAATTTTGACCATCCCGATTCTCTTGAGTTTAGCCTTCTCGCAGATCATGTGGAAGAGCTGTGTAAGGGTAATTCGGTGGAGATGCCTCAATATTCATATATTACCTGTCTGAGATCTGACGAAACAGTTCATATTGAACCCGCCAGGGTAATAATTATCGAAGGTATCCTCATATTGTCAGATAAACGATTAAGGGATTTAATGGATATTAAAGCATATGTTGATGCCGATCCTGACGACAGGCTTGTGAGGGTAATTCAAAGAGATATTGCCGAGAGGGGAAGGGATATACCTAATGTTATCGAGCGATATTATAATACGGTAAAACCATCTCATCTACAGTTTATTGAGCCGACAAAAAGATATGCAGATATAATAATCCCTCTGGGAGGTGAAAATAAGGTTGCAATAAATATGCTTACACACACTATGCTTAATTACCTTGGTAATGAGATATAGCTTAAAATAATTTGTAATATAATCCCGGATTTATGAAATTGCTTAAAGATACTAATCCTTCAAATGTATTATTTCTTGATATAGAAACTGTTCCTGTATCGCCCGACTATGCTTCAATGGATACCAGGCTTGCCCGCCTGTGGGAAAAAAAATCAGCCTGGTTCAGAAAGGACGATGAACAGCCTGAGGATGTTTTTGACAGGGCAGGAATATACTCTGAGTTTGGTAAGATTATTACTATTTCTGTAGGGCTTGTTAAAGGCAATGAGAATAACAGATCAATACGTTTGAAATCATTTTTCGGTGATGATGAGTATAAGCTGCTTGAAGAGTTCGGAGTGATGCTTAACAATTTTTGCACAGGTAAAGAAGCTCTGTTATGTGCTCATAATGGTAAGGAATTTGATTTTCCCTATATAGCAAGAAGAATGCTGATTAATGGGATAAATATTCCGGCCATACTCGACAATGCAGGTAAGAAGCCCTGGGAAATAAGTCTTCTGGATACGATGGAATTATGGAAATTCGGGGATTATAAGCACTATACTTCTCTTGAACTTATAACTACACTACTAAATATTCCCACTCCCAAGGATGATATTGATGGAAGTATGGTTGCATCAGTCTACTGGAAAGATAAAGATCTTAACAGGATAATGGAGTATTGCGAGAAAGATGTTATTGCCCTGATACAGGTTTTTCTGAGGTTCAGAAATGAGGGACTGGTATCAGAATCTGATATCGAGTCAGTTACAATAAGGTAAATTTATTCAAGCATTGCTCTGATCTGTTCAATAATTAGTTCTGGTTTTTCCGCATGGATCCAGTGAGATGTATCTTCCACTGTAATTATCTCCGAGGCCGGGAAGATAGTTCTGATATCCCGGAAGTCTGATTCAGGTATATAATCTGAATTACCTGCCCTGATAAATACTACCGGAAAACCACTTATTGAGTCTCTGTCTGCCTTATTTCTTTCAAATCCGTCGAGTATATTGTTTATATTTTTTTCCAGGTTCTGAGCATTCAGTTTCCAACTGAAGCTCTTATCTCTTCCTCTGGTAAGGTTCTTAAGCAGGAATTTTCTTATGCGGGGAGAGTCGATACTTTCTGATAATCGTAACTCCGCCTCTTCTCTTGTGTCTATCTCGTTTAAGGGTAGATTGTTAATTGCCCTGAGTACTTTTCTGTGGAAGTCAGCAAGAGGATTGTTATTATTTTCTGGTTTAAATGGTGATATATCAATAAGCAGTAAGCCTGAGAGCTTATCAGGCCACATCGATGCATACCACATAGCTGTTTTTCCTCCCATAGAGTGACCTGCCAGTAAAAATTTATTTAGCTTCAGATCCTTAACCATTTCATCCAGATCTTCGCTCATTGATTTATAGGTGTGAACAGTGCTGTGAGGTGAAGATCCGTGATTTCTCTGATCAGGGATAATAACCCTGAACTGATCTGATAAACGCCTGGCTATTGACACCCAGTTATCAGATGAACCGTATAGGCCATGTAAAATTATCAGGGGTATTCCGCTTCCGAATTCTCTGTAGAATAATTTCATACCTGGCCTTACTGGTACTTATTAAGACAGCGCTTATACATTTGTATAGTATTATGGAGCCCAAAATAAAGGGCATCCGATATAAGTGCGTGACCAATTGAAACTTCCTTTAGCCATGGTATGTTTCGGTTGAAATATTCCAGGTTATCCAGGTCAAGATCATGTCCGGCATTCAGGTCAATTCCAATCTCTCTTGCTTTTATTGCGGCATCAACAAAAGGCTTAATTGCTTTTTCAGGATTCTGTTTATACATTCTGGCATAGGGTTCTGTATATAACTCAAGCCTGTCAGTACCTGTTTCTGCTGCAGATTCTATATTATTAATATCGGTATCAATAAAAATCGATGTTCTGATACCACTGCTATGAAACCTTTTGATAATATCAGATAAATACTTCTTATTTGTAATAGTATCCCATCCTGCACTTGAGGTAAGTGCATCGGGAGGATCAGGAACCAGGGTTACCTGGTGTGGCAGAACCTCAGTAACAAGTTTAATAAAACTCTCGGATGGATATCCCTCGATATTTAGTTCTGTCTTTATAACAGACCTGATCTCTCTAACATCCTTGTAAGTGATATGCCTTTCATCAGGTCTGGGATGAGCAGTAATGCCTTCAGCTCCAAACTTTTCGCAATTTATAGCTGCCTCCAGAACATTCGGTATCGATCCTCCTCTGGCATTTCTGATTGTTGCGATCTTATTAATATTTACACTCAGTCTTGTCATTACTTTTCAGGTTTACGATACAAATTTTCATATTGTAAATGAATAAAACAACTAAAGGTATTTTTTTATTAGTTTTGTTGTATAAAATTCAATTTACAGATGGTAGCCAAAGAACTGATTTCGGAAGTTATTCCAGTCTTAAATACCTCAGATACCGGGCAGAAAGCCTTGAACTGGATGGAGGTATTCAGGGTATCACATCTTCCTATTGTTAATAATGAGGAATTTCTAGGATTAATCTCAGATATAGATATTTACGACATTAATGATCCTGAGCAGCCAATAGGAAATCATAAGCTATCACTTATTAAACCTTTTGTAAGGCTCGATCAGCATATCTTCGAGATTATTGACCTGGCAAGCAAATTGAAGTTAAGCCTTATTCCCGTTTTGGACGACAAAAATATTTATAAAGGTGTGGTGCAGGCTTCTGATTTAATGTGGAAGGTAGCTGAAATGTCCTCATTGCGTGAACCGGGAGGTATTATAGTTATTAGTCTTTTGCAGAATGATTATTCACTATCACAAATATCCCAGATAATTGAGAGTAACGGGGCCAGGGTTCTTAATTTATATATTTCGTCACCCTCTGAGTCTACAAAGATGGAAGTAACAATTAAGCTTAATACATATAACCTTGCTCCGATAATAAGAACATTTGAAAGGTATGATTATGAAATCAGTAACTGGCATGGCGACGATGATACCCTGGACAGTTTCTACTCAGACAGGTTTGATTCGCTGATGAGGTACCTGGATGTTTAATTAATGTATACTAAATGATTAAAAGTGTTGCCCTCTTTGGCTCTGATAACGGACGTGTTACAAAGGAATACTGCACTCAGATTGTAAGGGAACTGCTTGAGAAAGAAGTGGTGGTTTATCTGCATAGGAAACTTACAAACAAAATAGATGACTCGTACAAAAGACAGGTGGAAATATACAATAATATTTCTTACGGTAAAATTAAGCCCGACCTTGTATTGAGCATTGGTGGCGACGGTACATTTCTCGAAACAATATTGCAGGTAAGGGATACAATGATCCCAATTGCCGGCATTAATGCTGGTCGACTGGGATTTCTGGCAAATATTGATGAGTTCTCTTCCTCCATCGATTTACTGATTAAAGGTGAATATAATGTGATTGAGAGAAATCTTATTGAATTAATCGAACCATATAATATTTTAGGCAGGTCAAATGTTGCCCTCAACGATATTACTATCCAGAAGGCCGATCTTAATATGATTTCCATTAAGGTCTATGTTGATAATACTTACTTAAATACCTACTGGGCAGACGGCCTGATAGTATCTACAGCTACAGGATCAACTGCCTACAATCTCAGTACCGGGGGGCCAATTTTAACTCCTGAAGCAGATAATATAATAATATCACCCCTTTCGCCTCATAATCTGGCTGTGAGGCCAATTATTCTACCTGGATCAAGTAATCTGAGGCTTGTGCTAAGCGGAAGAAGTCCCGAATATCTAGTTACCTGTGATTTCCGTTCTGTAAGAGTACCTTTTTTTAAGGAATTAATAATCAGACAGGCAGATTATAGGATAAGAACAATAAATCTTGATGGAAATGATTTCTTCAGTACTCTGAGAAATAAACTTATGTGGGGTGCCGACCCGCGAAATTGAGTTATTTTATCTGCTAATTATATAGTTTTTAAGTACTCTATTCTTATATTTGCCTGGGCTACAAATAAATCTATCAATCATGAAACAGGATTACCACAGGCGACTATATCGATGGCTATACCTTACAATATTCATAGAATTACGGCGTTTACTATTTCATGACATTTGTTTTTATCCATATACCGAGAATAACGGCAAAAGGATTACCATCATTTAGGAAATAATTGTACAGGAATCAGGAGTTAGATGAAAAGGTTTTGTTGGTTTATTCTTTTTTTTGGAGTATTTCTTTTGCCTCTGTCGGCACAGAGAAATGCAGATTATGGAGTTTTTGGAGGTGTTTCAGGCTATTTTGGCGATATAAATACTACTAATCCGGTCTATTCTCCTTCTCCCGCTTTTGGCTTTGTTTATCGCTATAATTTACATCCAAGGCAATCCATAAAATTCAGTTTTATTTACGGAGGCCTCAGAGGAGATGATCTGGACTTCAATAATCTTTACCAGCAAACCAGGGCAGCCTCTTTTACCAATTCAGTATTTGAATGGAGTGCTCAGTTTGAGTTTAATTTTTTCCCTTATTCTACGGCCGGCAAGTGGTGGGACTATACTCCGTATTTTGCAGGTGGACTTGGTATTGCATTTCTGTCTTCACCCGGGTTTACATATATCCCGGTAATACCACTTTCTGTTGGATTTAAGGTTAATGTATATAAAAATATGGGTTTAGAGGCCGAATATGGCTTTCGTAAAACTTTTTATGATAACTTTGACGGCCTGAATGATAATATTAATCCGGATGACCGGAGTTGGGCTCATAACAATGATTGGTATATGTTTACAGGTGTGACGCTTACATGGAAAATGTTTCATAACCTTGGTACCTGTCCAACTTATTATGATGTTGAAAAACCAAAAAGGAGACTTCGTTAAAAATGTCGCTTAAGGATAAGATCAATTTCGACCGTTTGCCGGTTCATATAGCCATAATCATGGATGGTAATGGTCGTTGGGCAGTTCAGAAGGGAAAAGACAGAATATATGGTCATAAGAAAGGGGTTGATGCCGTTAGGGAGATTATTGAAGCTGCCGCAGAACTTGGGGTAAAGTATATAACTCTCTATGCTTTTTCAACTGAGAACTGGAACCGGCCATGGAAAGAGGTTGAAGCCTTGATGGAGCTGATGGTTCACTCTCTGTCAACAGAAACAGAAAAACTTATTAAAAATAATATCCGTCTTAAAGTGATGGGAGATATAGACCGTTTGTCGGATGTTGTCAGGAAGAGCCTTGATGAAACACTTGCCCGAACGGCCTTATGTAAAGGTATGACCCTGGTAGTGGCCCTGAGCTATAGTTCGAGGTGGGAAATAATTCAGGCAAGCAAAAAAATTGCGACAAGGGTTAAAGAGGGGAAGTTAAATCCCGGGGATATAGATGATAAGGTTTTTGAAAGTAACCTGACAACCAGCGGCATACCGGATCCTGAAATACTGGTTCGTACAAGTGGAGAACTCAGGATTAGTAACTTCCTGCTCTGGCAGATTGCATATTCTGAACTTTACTTTACCGAAACACTTTGGCCTGATTTTGGTAAGGATGAATTATATAAGGCTATTATTGATTATCAGAAAAGAGAACGAAGATTTGGAAAAACAAGTCAACAGGTACATGAAAAAGAGTGAATATATGAGGCGTAGAGGAATTAAGATAATGTTGTTTACATTACTGGTTTTATTTGTAATTAATGCAAGTGCCCAGGAAAAAGTGGATATAGTAGACTATATGTATCCTGATGAATATGTCATCGGAGATATTACCGTTTCAGGGGTGAAGTACCTCGATCCAAATGCAATAATTGGTCTTTCCGGATTACGTAAGCATATGAAGGTCCTGGTGCCGGGAGATAAAATAACTACCGCCGTCCAGAAATTATGGGACCAGGGTCTGTTTTCTGATGTGAAAATCACAATTACCAATATTAAAAGTGATACCATTGCTTTTGATATATTTCTGAGTGAAAGACCCCGGATATCTCAGGTAAACTATTTTGGGATAAAGAAAGGAGAAACAGAAGATATCAAAGAAAAAGTAAACCTGCTAAATGGTTCTCAGGTAACAGAACATATCCTAAGCAAAACAAAAAGGATTATTCGCGATCATTTTATTGAAAAAGGATTCCTGTCTACCGATGTAAGAATAGTGCAAAAAGTTGATCCCGATCAGCCCAATAATGTTATTCTTAATATTCATGTCGATAAAAATGATAAAATCAAAATTAGCGATATTGTGTTTGTCGGTAATGAGACCTTTACAGAAGTCAGACTGAGGAGGGTAATGAAGAATACCAAGAAGAAGAATATTAATTTCTTTAAGGCATCAAAGTATATCGACGATAAATTTAATGAAGATAAAGAAAGTCTTATAACATTTTATAACGATAATGGATTCAGGGATTTCACGATAGTATCAGATTCAACATATGTTACAGACAAAGATCGTATTGCAATGGCGATTACTATTGATGAAGGAGATAAATATTACTTCCGTAATATAGACTGGGTCGGGAATAGTATCTATCCAAAAGAATATCTTCAGACAGTATTGAATATTTCACCCGGGGATGTTTATAATACAACCCTTCTGAATGAGAGATTGTCTTATGATGAGGATGCCGTAAATTCTCTTTATCTGGATAACGGGTATCTCTTCTCACAGATTTCGCCAATAGAAAAAAATGTTATAGGAGATTCTGTCGACCTTGAAGTAAGAATTTTCGAGGGAGATCAGGCGAACCTGAATAATGTTATCATTAAAGGAAATGATCGCACCAATGAGCATGTTGTACGAAGAGAACTTTATACCATGCCCGGCGATCTGTTCAGTAAGGAAAAAATTATGAGGTCAGCACGTCAGGTTGCTGTCCTGGGTCATTTCGACCCGGAGCAAATAGCTCCTATGCCTATACAGAATCCCGCCGACGGAACCGTCGACCTGGAATATAACCTGGTTGAAAAGGCCAACGATCAGTTCGAAATATCTGGAGGATGGGGTGCAGGGATGCTGGTTGGAACCGTCGGAGTGAGGTTTAATAATTTTGCGATGCGTAACTTTTTCAAGGCATCAGAATGGAGACCTTATCCTTCAGGCGATGGCCAGTCATTAAGTATCAGGGCGCAGTCTAACGGTCGTGTTTATCAGTCATATAACCTGTCTTTCTCCGAGCCATGGCTCGGCGGCAAAAAGCCTAATACATTTACTACGTCCATCTACCGGTCGCTTATGACAAATGGAATGAAAAAGGGTGAAGATGGCAGGCAGGCAATGGTTATTGATGGAGCTACAATTGGATTTGGTAAGAGATTAAAATGGCCGGATGATTATTTCTCAGTATATGCCGAAGCCAGCTACCAGAGGTATAACCTGAATAACTATTCAGTATATTCATTCCTTTTTGAAAACGGTGTTTCAAATCTTTTTTCTCTAACAGGCAGAATAACCAGGTTCTCGGCAGGTCCTAACCAGATATATCCAAGAGGAGGCTCAACATTCAGTCTGTCTGTTCAGGCAACACCCCCTTACTCAATGATTGGAGGTAAAAGAGATTTTACTAACGCACCGGAAGAAGAAAAATATAAATGGATAGAATTTCATAAATGGGTTTTCAAAGGAGACTATTATTATGAGATTTATAATAAACTCGTGATTAATACACGTGTAGCCTTTGGATACCTCGGACATTATAATAATACTATCGGACCATCACCATTTGAGAATTTCTATCTTGGAGGTGATGGTATGACAGGATATAGTTTTTACGGCCGCGATGTAATTGCTCTTCGTGGTTATGAAAATGGATCACTTACTCCCAGTGTTATAAGAGGAAACAGGTCGGTACCATCCGGAAATGTTTACTCAAAATTAACTTTTGAGTTAAGATATCCATTTACACTTAATCCCCAGGCCACAATTTTCGGTCTGATCTTTCTCGAGGCTGGTAACTCCTGGTACGAATTAAAGGAATATAACCCCTTTAAGATGCATCGTTCGGCTGGTGTAGGACTTAGAGCCAACCTGCCTATGTTCGGTCTGCTGGGAATTGATTATGGATATGGCTTTGATGCTGTTCCAGGCCTGCCTGATGCTAATGGCCATCAGTTTCACTTTGTGATGGGACAACAATTTTAAACAACTAAAAACATGAAATTATGAAAAAGGTTAAATTACTACTTATAACATTGCTGATCACAGCATCAGCTGCGTTTGCTCAAAAGTATGGCTTTGTTGATACA
Organism: uncultured Rikenellaceae bacterium; assembly: GCA_964634565.1. GTDB lineage: Bacteria > Bacteroidota > Bacteroidia > Bacteroidales > VadinHA17 > JAUVKT01. The sequence continues at coordinate 41,888 of CAZWLP010000007.1, forward strand.
GAGTATATTTTAAATAATATCCCTTCTTACTCAGCTGCACAGGAAAAACTTGATTCTTTTTCTGAGGAGTGGCAAAAAGAAGTCTCTGAAGCTTATGCCGCAGTAGAAAAAATGTATAAGGATTATCAGAATGATGAAGTACTTCTTTCAAGGGAAGCTAAATCTCAGAGAGAAGAACAGATAATCGAAAGGGAAAAGGAAGCCAGGGAACTCCAGGAAAGTTTCTTTGGTGTGGAAGGTGAGCTGTATAAGAAAAGAGAAGAGCTGATTCAGCCTATCCAGGATGAGATTTATAATGCGGTGAAAGAGATAGCAGTCGAAGGGGGATATGCGGTAATATTTGATACGTCTTCAGGTATGAGTATGCTCTATACAAACCCGAAATATGATGTAAGTGACGAAGTCCTTGAAAAATTAGGTTATAAGAATTAATTAATTACATTTGCAGAAAATTGTATAATATAAAATAAAATACGATGAAAAAACTATTTGGTATACTGGCGCTTACAGTAGTTATGAGCATAGGGCAGGGAGTGATGGCTCAGAATTTTAAATTTGGTCATATTAACAGCGATGAACTATTCATGCTTATGCCTGAAAGAGATACCCTGATTGCTCAACTTGAGGCCTATCAGAAAGAGCTGGCAAATATGGAAGAGATAATGCAGGTTGAATTTAATAATAAGTATAATGATTATGTTAATTCAGCCGACAATCTCACATCCCTGGTTAGAACAACCAAGGAAGAGGAACTGCAGTCAATTCAGGAAAAGATAACTAACTTTCGCCAGAGAGCTCAGCAGGATATGCAGCAAAAGCAGGCTCAGCTAACTCAGCCGGTACTTCTGAAGGCAGAAAAAGCTATAAAAGATGTTGCCAAAGAGAATGGCTATACTTATATATTTGACCTGTCTCGCGGACCAATTATCTATTTCGATGAGGCCGTTAGTATAGATATCCTTCCTCTGGTTAAGGAAAAACTTGGAATAGAGTAATAAAAATTAATAATATTGAATGACCATCCTTTCTGGATGGTCATTTTTTCATTATGACAGAACTCAGAAATAAGCCAATAGGGTTGTTCGATTCAGGAGTTGGCGGATTAACAGTAGCCAGTGCCATAAAGCATATTCTCCCTGGAGAAAGCCTTATATATTTTGGAGATACCGCACACTTACCCTATGGTGATAAATCGGCTGAGTCAATAATTGCATATAGTAAAAAAATTACCGGGTTCCTTCTGGATAATGATGCAAAGGTAGTTCTGGTAGCATGTAATTCAGCATCTGCATCTGCGATAAATGCACTTAAGGATGAATTTGGTGATCGGATTATACTGATCGATGTAATTGAGCCTGTTGTAAACTATATCGCATCAAAAGACTTTAAAAAAGTTGGCGTTATTGGCACCAAGCGGACTGTAGAATCGAAATCATACGATAAGAAAATCAGGGCCCTGAAACCCGGGATGGAAATTGTATCACTGGCAACACCACTTTTTGTACCAATGATTGAGGAAGGCTTTATTTTTGACGATATTTCAAATGCAATTATACGTACCTACCTGTCAGATAAGAAACTTCAGGGTATCGATTCACTGATTCTGGGATGTACCCATTACCCGATTATCAGGAACCAGATTAATAAACAGTTTAATTTTGAAGTCGAAGTCATTGATTCTGCCAGAGTGGTGGCAATGGAACTTCACAGGATACTTAAGGATAACGATCTTGTAAGTACATCGAAAAACCCATCCGACAGGTTCTATGTATCAGATTATACTCCTTATTTTGAAAAAATTGCAAGGATGTTCTTCGAATCTGATATAAATCTTCAGAAACTAAATATCTGGGAAAAATAGACTGGATCCTTCGCTTTTTGCCCTACGTCTTATTTATACCATTCCTTGTACATCTTGTAATTTTCGGCATATCTGTTAGTCATTCTTCCCAGTTGCTCCGGATCATATGCCTTTATCTGCCTGGCAGGAAGCCCTGCGTATACAGTACCTGACTCTATTACCTGGTGTTTTGTAACAAGGGCCCCGGCAGCAATAATGCTGTTTCTCTTCACAATAGCATGATCCATTATTATAGCCCCCATTCCTATTAATACCCCTTCTTCAATAGTTGCACCATGAACTATTGCATTGTGGCCTATTGAGACATTATCTCCTATAATTGATACTGAGTCTTTATAGTTACAGTGAATAATTGCTCCGTCCTGAATATTTGCACCATTTCCAATCCTGATTGAATTAACATCTCCCCTGATAATTGCATTGTACCATATTGAACAATTATCACCTAATTTTACGTCCCCAACAATCACACTTGTTTCGGTAAAGAAGCAATTTTTGCCAAATTCGGGTGTAAACCCACGTAAAGATTTAATAATTGCCATAGTAAAATATTTTGACCAAAGATAAAAATTAGTTTGCTAATGATCAATGTATGCTGTTTTGCGGTCTTACTTATCTGTTTTAAAAGGTGCGAACAGACATCATAAAGAAACATGACCAAAATCATGTTAAAAAACTATCAAAAAAATTGAGATATCACAAATGAAATTCTTTAATTTTGCGTAGTAATAGTTTCTGAATATCGAAAAAACGAATCAGAGTATAAAACACACAAAAATGCATATGAAAATTATAATGTTTTCGTATGCATTATTTTTTATAAGTACAATTTTAAATAAATAATAAAAATATTACTATGAGCAATAGTGAGCATATTGTCGAAAAGGAGGAAGTCGTAATACGTTTTTCTGGTGACTCGGGCGACGGAATGCAGCTTACAGGAACATTGTTTTCAAATACCTCAGCACTTTTTGGTAATGATTTGTCTACTTTTCCGGATTATCCTGCAGAAATAAGGGCTCCGCAGGGAACAGTCGGAGGAGTATCTGGTTTTCAGGTTCATGTCGGACATACTGAAGTACATACCCCGGGTGATCTGGCTGATGTATTGGTGGCAATGAATCCGGCCGCAATTAAAGCAAATTCAGGGTTTGTCAGCCCCGGTGGTACAATAATTTACGACCTGGATAATTTCACCGAGAAGAATATTCTTAAAGCAGGCTACAAGGAAGATCCTGTAAAAGAGGATAAACTGGATGATTATAATATTATAGCTGCGCCAATTACTACACTTGTTAAGGAGGCTTTAAAGGATTTCGGACTTGATCCAAAAACTGTTGCCCGTACCAAAAACATGTTTGCGCTGGGAATGGTATACTGGTTGTTTAATCGCGAACTGAAGTACACTGAAGAGTTTATCGAAAAGAAATTCAAATCGCGTCCGAGTATTACAAAAGCTAATAAGACCGTTCTCCTTGCCGGATATAATTACGGCGAGACAATAGAAGCACTTACACCAACTTTTCGCGTTAGTCCGGCAGAAATTGTTAAGGGTATTTACAGAAATATTAACGGTAATACTGCAACAGCATGGGGATTGCTTGCTGCCGCAGAGAAATCAGGTCTTAACCTGTTTATAGGATCCTATCCTATAACACCCGCTACGGGTGTTCTGGAAGAACTCGCTGCGAGAAAAGATCTCGGAGTAAAAAGTTTTCAGGCCGAGGATGAGATTGCCGGAATATGTACCGCTATAGGTGCAAGTTTTGCAGGTCATCTCGCAGTAACAAGTACTTCAGGTCCGGGACTGGCATTGAAATCGGAGGCACTCGGACTCGCAATTATGACCGAACTGCCTCTTGTTCTTGTAAACGTTCAAAGAGGAGGTCCTTCAACAGGCCTGCCAACAAAAACAGAGCAATCGGATTTAATGCAGGCTCTTTATGGAAGAAATGGTGAAAGTCCGGTAGTTGTTATAGCAGCAAGTACTCCCTCAAACTGCTTTAATTATGCTTTCGAAGCAGCTCGTATCTCACTTGAACATATGGTTCCCGTAATTTTGTTAACAGACGGATTCCTGGCTAATGGTACAGAACCATGGAAGATTCCTTCTATGAAAGATATGCCTGATATTAATCCGCCAATTGTTAAAGAGGGTTCGTGTGATGAATTTTTTCCATACGAACGTAATGAGGAAACAATGACCCGAAAGTGGGCTATCCCCGGGACTAAAGGATGTGAACACCGTATTGGCGGCCTGGAAAAAACAATCAAGGGCACAGTGTCCTATATACCTGAAAACCACGAATATATGACGGAGGCCAGATCAAAGAAGGTAAAACTGGTAAGCAAAAGAATTCCTGAGCTTAAAGTATATGGTAAACAGGAAGGCGACTTGCTCCTTGTTGGATGGGGAGGAACATATGGACATTTGCTAACGGCTGTCAGAGACATGGAAAAGGAAGGATTAAATGTAGGTCTGGCACATTTCAACTATATTAATCCTCTTCCTGTAAATACAGGTGAAGTGTTTTCGAAGTTTAAAAAGGTTGTGGTGGCTGAACTTAATGCGGGGCAGTTTGCAAACTACCTGAGAATGAATTTCAATGGAATAAAATTTGAACAAATAAATAAGATACAGGGATTACCATTCACAATTTGTGAGTTAAAAGACCAATGTATTAAAATACTGGAGGAAAAATAATGGAAGATATTAAACTGCTGCACGCTCCTAAAGATTTTAAAAGTGATCAGGAAGTTAGATGGTGTCCGGGATGTGGCGACCATGCTATTTTAAGTTCAGTAACAAGAGCTCTCTCAGAACTGAATATTCCAAAAGAGAAATTTGCATTTATTTCCGGGATTGGATGCTCTTCAAGATTCCCGTATTATCTTGATACATATGGTTTTCATAGTATCCATGGCAGGGCTTCTGCAATTGCTTCAGGAGTAAAGGCTGCCAATCCCGATCTGTCAGTATGGCAAATTACTGGAGATGGTGATGCACTTGCTATCGGAGGAAACCACTTTATTCACGCAATAAGGAGAAATATAGATCTGAATATTATTCTTTTTAATAATGAGATTTACGGACTAACAAAGGGACAATATTCACCAACATCGAAAAGAGGTTCGGTAACCAAGACTTCTCCTTTCGGTACAATTGAGGAACCTTTTCAACCGGGTGAACTGGTAATAGGTGCAAAAGGTAAATTTTTTGCCAGAACTATCGATGCCAATATACAGTTGTCTACAGAAGTATTTAAAGAAGCTGCCCTGCACGAGGGAGCATCAGTTGTAGAGGTGCTTCAGAATTGTGTAATTTTTAATGACGGTATACATAAAGAAATAAACGACAGGGAATTTCGTGAAGACCGTACTATAGTACTCAGGCAGGGAGAACCCATGATATTCGGTAAAGACAGGGATAAGGGTCTGATGCTGGATTATATGAAACTTAAGGTTGTTAAACTTGGTAATGGAATAAGCGAGAAAGATCTTCTTGTGCATGATGCTCAGGAAAATAATCCGGGCATGCATACCATGCTTGCAAATATGAGATATCCTGGTTTCCCTGTTGCTCTCGGTGTTATCAGGGCGGTTAGCGCTCCTAATTATGATATGGCAATGAGGGTGCAAATATCCAAGGCTCAGAAGGAAAGCAAGATAAAGAATATGGACGATGTTCTCAGAAGTGGTTCTGTCTGGGAATCAAAATAAGAGTGGCTCGCTGCTCTCGCGTCATTAGTTAAGTGTTAGTAGTTATTAGCTCGCTGCGCTCACGTTACCATTAAGCAGTAAGGCCGGGTGCTAGAGAGGCAAATAAGCAATATTGCCCTGCGCACCAGGGTAAATAAGCAGTAATCAATTACCTGGTCTTTTTCCCCATTTAGACTTCAGTTAACAAAACTATTTGTTAATTTTAGAAATCCTGTATAAATAATATTATTACTGCTAATGGCTGATAAGGAAGAGAATAATATGCAAATTCATGAGTTGCTGCACGAACAGCAGGAACGGCTTAAGGAGTTAGCCTGTATAAACAGAACAACGGCAATACTTAAGGAAAGTAAAACGGTTGAAGAGGCTATGCAGAAGATCGTACTTAAGCTTCCTATAGCGTGGCAGTATCCTGAATATACTCATGCGAGGATTATATACAACAATAAAATTTATGTAACCCAGGATTTTGATGAAAGTGAGTGGGTTCAGAGGCAGGAATTTGACACCCTGGATAATATTAAAGGTTCTATAGAGATCTATTATTCAAAAGAATTTGAGCCTGAAGATGAAGGACCATTTCTTTCGGAAGAGAGAGACCTGCTTCTTAATTTATCCAGCCTGATAGCAGGGTACATAAACAGCCATATTGCAAAGGATATAATTAAGGTGCCCGAGAAGGAACCTCAGATCGACCAGTACGCAGAAGTTAAGTCTGGCAGAAAATTGCTTCAACGATTTCTTGAGCGTCAGAATGCAGAGCGCGATGCATTTCACGACATGATGCCATTTAAGGTCAAAGAGATACTGCTGGTGGCTAATCTGTACGACGCTTATGCCATTGAAGGGGAAGGAAGATTTGCCGAACATATACTGGGAGAGTACTATCAGCTCAACCTTACCAACGTACCAAGGGTAACAGGTGTTTCAGGCGAGGAGGAGGTTTTTTCGAAATTAAGATCCAGGCACTACGATATGATTATCATAATGTTTGGCGTCGACAAAGAGAACCCCGTTAAGCTTATCTCAAAAATTAAAAAGAAATACCCATATATTCCATCATTTTTACTTCTAAGCAGTCCGTCAGATGTGCCGATAATTAAGAAGCATCAGGAGACCGGATTGGTATTTGATGATTACTATGTATGGACAGGCGAATCAAAGGTTTTCTTTGCAATGGTTAAGTCGCTGGAAGACAGGGTTAATGCAGAAAACGATACCAGGATAGGTCTTACAAGGATTATTCTTCTGGTAGAAGATTCGGCAGAGTATTATTCTAATTATCTGCCGATATTATATACCCTTGTGATGGAGCAGACGCAAAGATTAATTGAGGATGTCAGCTCTGATGAGCTTTATAAGATTCTTAAGATGAGGGCCCGACCCAAAATTCTGCTTGCTACTACTTATGAAGAAGCTATAAGGATTTACGGTCAATTTAAAGAAGATCTTTTGTGTGTAATCTCCGATATGAGGTTCCCAAAAGATAATAAATTGTACGATAAAGCAGGATTCGAACTGATCCAGTATGTTAAGAGTGAGCTGCCGAATATACCTACTATGTTGCAGTCGTCCGATCCTGAAAATGTAAAATACGCACATGCTCTCAAATCAAGTTTTATTAATAAGAATTCTGAAAGCCTGCTCGAGGATCTGAAGTCATTTATTAACTATTATCTTGGGTTTGGTCATTTTGTTTATCGTGATAATAAAGGTCGACAGATTGCTGTTGCTAAATCAATGAAGGAGTTTGAGCAGTATCTTAAGACTATTCCCGAAGATAGTCTGGTTTATCATGCAATGAAGAATCACTTCTCACTATGGCTTACAGCAAGGGGAGAAGTAAAGATCGCAAAAATTATTAACCCGATGAAGATCGGTGATTTTGAGAATCTGTCGGAATTGCGAACCTTCCTGCTTGATCTGATAAGAAAGAGAAGACGAGAAACAGATAAGGGTAAGATTGTAAATTTTGAAGAATCAGCTGCACTCGACGAATCCAATGTTGTAAGCCTTGCCGGAGGATCACTCGGAGGAAAGGGCAGGGGTCTTGCATTTGTCAATACCCTAATCTATAGTTTCGAAATAGGCAAGCTTATGCCCAATATCAATGTCAGAAGTCCGATTACAATGATTATCGGTACCGATGAGTTTGATATGTTTATTGAGACAAATAAACTAAGGAAGAAAATAAGTGAGATAAAAGATTTTGATACTCTGAAAGCTGAGTTTATAAAGTCAAACCTCACCTTTACAACAGAGAAAAAACTGAAGTCTTTTCTCAAGCTTATGAATAAACCTATTGCTATACGTTCATCAAGCCTGTTCGAGGACTCAATTAATCAGCCATTCTCAGGTATATTTGGCACCTACCTTCTTCCAAATAATCAGCCCGATCTGAATACAAGAATGAAGCTTGTAACCGACGCTATTAAGCTTGTATTTGCGTCTATTTATTCGAAGAGTGCAAGGACTTATTTTGAAGCTATCAATTATAAGATTGAGCAGGAGAAGATGGCAATAGTGCTTCAGGAAGTAGTTGGTAACCGCTTTGAAGATGCTTATTACCCGCATATATCTGGTACTGCACAGTCGCATAACTACTATCCGGTTGCCCATATGAAACCGGAAGAGGGCTTTGCCGTTGCGGCGGTCGGACTGGGGCAATATGTTGTGGAAGGTGAAAGAGCTTACAGGTTTTCTCCTGCCTACCCCTCTATTGATATAGTTTCTCAAGCCGATATTTCCAAGAACAGCCAGGTTAATTTCTATGCGGTCGATATGCTTAAGACTTCAATTAATCTTATGGAAGGCGAGAATGCAGGGCTTATTAAACTGGAGATGTCCGACGCAGAAAGACATGGTAATCTGAAACATTGTGCCTCGGTGTATAATCCCGATAACGACACAATAACACCCGGATTGGACACATATGGCCCGCGTGTTATTAATTTTGCCAATATCCTAAAATACGACTATATACCGCTGGCCGAGACCATAGGCACCATTCTGGATGTGGTAAAAGAGGCCTTTGGTACCTCCGTAGAAATAGAATATGCAGTAGATCTGACTAAAGATAAAAATGGCAGAGCAAGCTTTTATCTGCTCCAGATAAAACCTCTTGTCGGAAGTGGGGGTGGTTATAATATTGATCCCAAAAAAATCGACAGGGATAAATCTTTTCTTATATCTAATCATAGTATGGGTAATGGTAAAATTGACAATATAAGGGACGTCCTTTTTATTTCTCCCCAGGATTTCGATAATGCCCGTACCGAAGAAATGGCACAGGAGATCGATGAAATAAATGACGAGATGCTAAAGAAGGGAAAGAAATATATCCTTATTGGTCCGGGAAGATGGGGTACAAGAGATAAGTTTATTGGTGTTCCGGTGGTATGGCCTCAAATATCACAGGCAGGTGTGATAGTGGAAGTTAGTTTACCCGATTTTCCACTTGATGCTTCCCTGGGTTCGCATTTTTTCCATAATGTTACATCTATGAATGTGGGTTACTTCTCAATCAATCATGCCGACCCCGAGGAAATGATCGACTGGCAGAAACTGTCAAAGCAGAAAATTGTAAAGAAGGGTAAGTTCTTTACCCATGTATGCTTCGATTCTAAGATAGTTATCAGGATGGACGGAAAGAAAAGAATTGCAGTAATTGATTGTAAATAACAGCTTATGGCAATTATTGAAGGTATAATGGAACTACAGAAGTATGACTTTAGTGATACTTCTTTCAACTTGTTGATGCAGAGAAGAATACACAAGGTTCTTATCATATGCAGCAATTATGATAACTATATGCTCGAAGAAGATGGTAGAATAGATGAGCAGATCTTTAATGAATATGTTTCCCTGAACCTGCGTTATCCTCCTACCTTTTACCAGACCGATAGCGTTGAAGATGCAATGGAGATTCTTGAAGCTGAAAAGATAGACCTTGTTATATCAATGCTTAACCTGAGAAATACAGATATATTTTCACTTTCAAAGGGGATCAAGGATAAATGTCCTGAGATACCTGTTATTGCTCTGACATACTTCTCACGTGAGGTGTCATTGCGTCTTGAGAATGAAGATCTGAGTTATGTGGATTATGTTTTTTGCTGGCTTGGTGATGCCAGTCTTCTTCTGGCAATTATAAAGCTTATTGAAGACCGGATGAATGCCGAGTATGATGTAGAAGTAGTTGGAGTACAGACTATTATACTGGTTGAGGATTCCATAAGATATATTTCATCCTATCTTCCCAACCTATATAAGATAATACTTGTCCAGTCGCGAGACTTCCAGCAGGAGGCCCTGAATCCACACCAGAAGATGCTTAAAATGAGAGGCAGGCCTAAGATACTTCTGGCTAATAACTTTGAGGATGCCCTCAGCCTGTATCAGAAATATAAATATAATTGCCTCGGGGTAATCTCGGATATTAGCTATAAAAGAAATGGAGAAAGGGATAAGAATGCGGGCATAGAGCTCTCCAAAATCATTCTCGAAGATGATAATAATATGCCCTTCCTCCTGCAATCGTCAGATGCCGAAAGCAAGAAGATAGCCGATAAGCTGGAAGTTGGTTTTATCAATAAGTACTCAAAGAACCTTTCTATTGAGCTGCGGAATTTTATTATCCAGAACCTTGCATTCGGACCCTTTGTGTTTAGAAATCCTGAAAATAAGGAAGCTATAGGTGTAGCTACTGATCTCCAGAGTTTTCAACAGAAGCTGTTAACACTTCCTGTTGAGTCGCTGGTATACCATGCTGAACGAAACCATTTTTCAAAATGGCTTAATGCCAGGGCATTATTCCCGGTTGCACAGATGTTCAAGTTTATTCAGAGAGAAGATTTTGAATCGGTAGAGGAAATGCGACGTTTTATCTATGTTGCAATATCCAGTTTCAGACTTGGAAAAGGAAGAGGAGTAATTGCCAAGTTCGATCGGACATCCTTTGATGAGTACCTTATATTCAGCAGGATAGGAGATGGGTCTATTGGAGGTAAAGCCAGGGGTCTTGCCTTTATTAATTCAATTATTAAGCGCTATAAGCTCTTTAATAAATTTAAAGATGTGCTTATTACAATACCCCGAACAGTTGTATTGAGTACAGATGTGTTCGATGAGTTTATGGAAAGAAATAATCTCTATAGCATCGGGCTTGGAGAGATGGACGACGAGCAGATACTTAAGAGGTTTGTGGATGCGGAATTACCCGGTTGGGTCTATCAGGATCTCTATGCTTTTCTGGCTGTTTCTAACAGTCATCCAATAGCTGTCCGTTCATCCAGTAAACTTGAAGATTCACACTATCAGCCATTTGCAGGCATATATTCAACTTATATGATCCCGAGAGTACCTGAGAACAGTCTTATGGTTAAGATGCTTTCGGATGCTATTAAGGAGGTTTATGCCTCGGTTTACTATCATAGCAGCAGGGCATATATGACGGCCACATCAAATGTTATTGATGAGGAAAAAATGGGAATTGTGCTTCAGGAGGTGTGTGGCAACAGGCATGGCGATATTTATTATCCTACCCTGTCGGGTGTTGCCAGATCTATAAACTTCTATCCAATCGGTTCAGAAAAAGCTGAAGATGGAATTGCTAATATTGCAATGGGGCTTGGTAAATTGATTGTAGATGGAGGTGCTTCATTGCGATTCTCACCGAAGCATCCAAAAAAAGTACTGCAATTATCCTCTCCTGAATCTGCCCTGAGAGAAACTCAGAAAGAATTTCTTGCCCTCGACCTTAATGTCGACAGTTTTATACCATCTGTCGACGATGGTATAAATATTGTCAAAAGGAGGATAAAGGATGCTGAAAATAAAAGTGCACTTAAACATTGCGCTTCCAGTTTTGATTTGCAATCAAATATTATCAGGCCCGGAATAAGTCATCCGGGAAAACATATTATTACCTTCGACAATATTTTAAAATATAATTCTTTTCCTCTTGCAGAAATACTCGATGAATTGCTCGACCTGGGCCAAAAGGAGATGGGTAACCCGATAGAAATCGAGTTTGCAGCCAATCTTGAGATGCAGTCAGAAATGCCCAGGGTTTTTAATTTCCTTCAAATAAGACCAATTGTTGATAACGACCAGTCACAGCATGTTGATATAAACTCGGTAAAGAAAGAAGACACTATAGTATATTCAGATTCTGCTCTTGGTAATGGTATAATTAAAGGGATAAAGGATATTATTTATGTGCGTCCGGATTCTTTTAAAGCAGAGAATAATAAGAAAATTGTTACTATACTCGAAAACCTGAATAAGCAGTTTATTGAATCTTCAAGCAATTTTGTGCTGATCGGACCGGGCAGGTGGGGATCAACTGATCCGTGGTTGGGTATCCCTACAAAGTGGACACAGATTTCACAGGCCAGGGTAATAATAGAGTCGGGCCTGAAAAATTACCGGATCGATCCAAGTCAGGGTACTCATTTCTTCCAGAATATTACTTCGTTCAGGGTTGGCTATTTTACAATAAATCCATTTATTAATGATGGTCATTATAATGTTGATTTCCTTGATGGCCTTAAGGCTGTATACCAGGATGACTTTGTAAGACATATTCGATTTGGGGAAGCCCTGGAAATTTTGATAGATGGCAGAATACACAGGGGAGCAATTATGCTTCCGGTAAAATAGAGATGGGCTAAGACCTGCTGTTAAGAATTGCCTGTGCACCTTCTACCTGTGCACTTCTGTCGGCCTTTTTAATCAATCCTGCAAGCACACTGCCCGGCCCCACCTCAGTAAATATCTTCGCTCCGTCTGCTATCATGTTTAAAGCACTCTGGGTCCATTTTACAGGAGATGTCAACTGCTCTATCAGGTTTTTCTTTATTTCCTCCGGCGTGCTGGTCGGACTGGCACTGACATTTTGATAGACAGGACATATGGGCCTGGTAAAATTAGTTTCGTTAATAGCACATTCCAGTTCAGCTCTTGCAGGCTCCATCAGGGGTGAGTGAAAAGCTCCTCCAACTGCAAGTTTCAGTGCCCTTCTGGCCCCCTTTTCTGTTAGTATATTAATGGCCTGGTCGATCCCTTCTATACTACCTGATATGACTATCTGACCATTAGTATTATAATTGGCAGGTACCACTATCTCATTAATGCTTTCGCATACATCCTCAACTATCTGATCATCAAGACCGATTATGGCAGCCATTGTTGATGGCTCTAACTCACATGCCTTTTGCATCGCCATTGCTCTTTTGGATACCAGCACAAGTGCATCTTCAAAAGACAATGTTTTATTTGCTACAAGTGCTGAAAATTCTCCGAGCGAATGACCTGCCACCATATCTGGTTTGAAATCTGGTCCAAGAGCAACTGCCATAATTACTGAGTGAAGAAAGATAGCAGGCTGAGTAACCCTGGTCTGTTTTAATTCTTCATCTGTACCATCAAACATAATATCTGTAATCCTGAACCCCAGAATATCATTTGCCCTTTCAAACATTTCTTTACAAACAGGATTAGAGTTATAAAGATCAGACCCCATCCCAACAAACTGAGCTCCCTGGCCGGGAAATACATATGCATGCATATTAAAGCTTTTATTTTTTTAAGGTTGGTAAAAATAGTAATTAATCTTAAAAGATTAATCCTTGTTTAGCTTCTATAGCGACCATAATAACTCTTAACACCGAACACCACACTCTCCTAATGAAGCTTTCTCCCAATAATATGGAAGAATTCCTCCCTGGTTTGCAGGTTCTTCAGAAAGCAACCTGTAAACGCAGACGTAGTGGTTACAGAATTTTGTTTTTGTACTCCCCTTATCTGCATGCACATATGTTGAGCTTCCAGTACAACAGCAACTCCAAGAGGATTGAGTGTGTCCTGGATGCAATCTCTTATCTGAACGGTAAGTCTCTCCTGCACCTGCAGCCTGCGACTGAAGGCCTCAGCTACCCTTGCAAGCTTACTAAGTCCGGTAATCTTCCCATCAGGTATATATGCTATATGGGCCTTCCCGAAAAAGGGTAGCATATGATGCTCACACATAGAGTATATATCAATATCCTTAACCAGTACCATATGCTGGTAGTCTTCTTCAAACATAGCAGATTTTAGTATCTCCACCGGATCGTGGTTGTATCCCTGTGTAAGGAATTGCATTGCTTTTGCAACCCTGATGGGTGTATCCTGAAGGCCCTCTCTTTCCATATCCTCTCCAAGCAGTTCTATTATTTCTTTATATCGATCTGCAATCTTCCTGGTACTATCTTCGTCCCACCTTTCAATTTTGTTATATCCTTTATCAGCAGCAATGCCGGTTCCATTATTAATTTTTTCCATATTGTGGTATTTGATTTTTTACACAAACGAGTTTACGAAGGTCTGTTATCCGTAGTATTCTATAAAATTATTTTCTGTTTCTTCTATCCTTATACAGTGTAGCTCTGCTCCTTCTTTCCTGATAATGGATTTAAGAATATCCCAGATACCAATTACAAGGTTCTCTGTCGATACAATCTTGTTCTTCATAAAATCAACCTGGGTATTCAGATTTTTGTGGTCCAGCTTATCAGTTATATGTTCTTTTATTATTTGTTTTAACCTCGACAGGTTCATCAGGTAACCAATTTCAGGATTAATTTCTCCTTTTACTGTAACAAATAAGGTATAGTTATGACCATGCCAGTCAGGATTGGAGCACAGACCATACATTTCTTCGTTCTGCTTATCATCTAAATCAGGTCTGAACATTCTGTGAGCTGCACTAAAGCGCTCTCTCCTAGTAAGATATATCATAAAGTTCTTTCTGTTTTTAAGTATCCAGAATTCAAATTTGGACCTTTTTATCCGGAAAAACAATATCTTTACGAAATTGTTACTTAATAATTAACAGCCGGTTATGAAAACCAGATTATTGATTACAGCAGCAACAGAAAAAGAGTTGTCTGCTGTAAGTACTGATGCTTATGCTGATATAGTCGATGCAGACTTCCTGGTAACAGGAGTAGGTTCAGTATTTACGGTTTATGCACTGATGAATTACCTTGTTAATAATAAGAATCCGGATTATATAATAAATATTGGTATTGCAGGTTCCTTTACTTTGCGTTATGCTATTGGAGATACAATAGTGGTTACTGAAGATTTTTTTGCAGACCTGGGTGTTGAGGAGCAGACGGGCTTTAAGTCGATATGGGAAGAAGGTCTGATTGGTTCCGGTGAGTTTCCTTTTAATAAGGGAGCTGTTCAGTGTGACCCCCGGATTAAAGAATTACTGGGCCCGGATATAAAGAAGGTAAGAGGGATTACTGTTAATACAGCTTCAGGAATTGATAAAACAATTAGAAGGTATATTGAGAGCTATATGCCTGATATTGAGACAATGGAGGTGGCAGCAGCCTTATATGTTGGAAGGATGGAAAATATACCTGTAATAGCACTGCGTTCAGTCTCAAATATTATTGAGCCCAGGAATAAGGAAGCATGGGATATTAATAAGGCTATAGAAGCACTGCAGCCTGCATTGAATAATATTATTGAAAAAATACATTAGAATGAGGTTATCACTCGGTTTTTCAAGCTGTCCTAACGATACATTTATTTTCGATGCACTGGTTAACGGGAAGATAGATACCGGGGGCATCTCTTTTGATCCTGTTATGGGTGATGTGGAGGAGCTGAATAAACAGGCATTTAAAGGGGAGATTGATATTACGAAGATTTCATATCATGCCTATGCTTATCTGGCAGATTCCTACCGAATTCTAAATTCCGGAAGTGCCCTGGGGCATAATAACGGACCTTTGCTTGTAAGTAAGCGGAAAATATATCCCGATGAGATCGACAGTGTCAGCATTGCAATTCCGGGTAAATATACTACTGCCAATCTTCTTTTTAGCATAGCCTGGCCAGGAGCAAAGAATAAAACCGAATATCTTTTCAGCGACATCGAACAGCTTGTTCTGGATAATGAAGTGGATGCCGGCTTATTAATACACGAAAACAGGTTTACCTATCATAAAAGAGCTTTGAAAAAGATATCCGATCTTGGCGAATTCTGGGACGAATTAACAGGCAGTCCAATACCACTTGGTGCAATAACTATCAGCAGATCGCTGCCAGATAATGTAGCATTGGCAGTAGACAGGTCGCTTAGGAGGAGCATTGAATTTGCCTTCAATAACCCCGACTCCTCTTACCCTTATGTAAAAAAATATGCAGTAGCAATGGAAAGAAGCGTAATGCAGAAGCATATAGATTTATATGTAAATAGTTATACCCGCGATCTGGGTGATAAGGGTAAAGCTGCAATAAGAAAACTCTACTCAGAAGCCTATGCCAGGTCAGTTATTCCGGAAGTGAGGGACGATATATTTATTCCTGAACAGGAATCTTTCTGAATATTGCTTTTTTCGCCATAAGCGACATTGAGATACCTCTTGCAGCAAGAAACAGGATAAATGCAAACCATAGTCCGTGGTTATCCATTAATCTGTGCAAAATCCAGTATGCAGGAAAGAAAACAGCACCAGTAGCAATAAGCATAGAGTTTCTCATTTCTTTTCCGGCTGTTGCTCCTATATAAATACCATCCCAAAGGAAGGCAGCAAAAGAGACCAGGGGTATTATTATTACCCAGAACACATAGGGTTGAGCGTTTTCTTTAACTGAAGCTATATCTGTTAGCAGGCTTATTATTGACTTACCTGCAAAGAGGTAGATTAATGTAAATGCCAGGCCGATACCAATGCCCCAGATAAAGAGTAAGCTGATAATCCTTTTAAGCGACTCCCTGCTCCGAGAACCAATAAACCTGCCAATCAGGGCTTCTGAGGCATGAGCAAAACCGTCGATCAGGTAGGAGAAGAACATAAAAAACTGCATCAGAAGAGAGTTTACGGCAAGGATCGTGTCTTCTCCGGTTCCAATTACATCGGCAGTTGCCGAGCGTGCTGTAAAAAATGAAAAAACCAGCACCAGGCACATAGTTCGTATAAAGATATCTGTATTGACCAGCATAAACTCTCTTATTTTGCCGATATTAAATGCAGCACTGCGACTCCAGTGCTTAAGTATTTTTCTGAAGTAGCTCCAGAAGAAAATAATAGCTACCAGTAAACCACTATACTGTGCTATTACTGTACCATAGGCAACCCCATCAGAACCGAGTCCCCAGACAATAACAAAAAGGAAATTAAATAAGATATTTACTGCATTGGTCACAAGAGCTACTAGCATAGGAATTTTTGCGTTTTGCATGCCTATAAACCACCCCATAAATGCAAACTGAAGCAGGGCTGCAGGAGCAGCCCATATTCTTATTCTGAAGTAGCCAGCAGCAAGCGCTTCAACATCCTGTTCCCCCTTCAGAATATAGAAACTCAACCACTCTATTGGTCTTTGTAAAATAATCAGACCTATACCGCCGGCCAGGGCAATAAATAGCGCTCTTGAAAAAACATTGATGGTTTCAGGAAGATCTCTTCTGCCATAAGCCTGGGCGGTAAAACCGCTTGTTCCCATTCTGAGATACCCGAAACCCCAGTAGATAAAATTAAAAATCAGTGAGCCCAGGGCTATGGCACCTATATATGAATCCGATTCCAGATGCCCCATCAGTGCTATATCAACGATACCAAGTAGTGGAATGGTGATATTACTTATAATATTGGGAATAGCAAGATCGAGTATCTTCCTGTTCATTCAGAAAAGTTTCGACCAAGATACTGAATAATTTATTTGCAGGGAGGACATTTTATTTTGTTTTCTGATGAACAATTGCGAACTTGAGTATGTTCGATTAGTAGATACTTGTAACCAATTAATTTATTTTTGATATGATACACGAATTACCAAAGTTACCTTATAAAATGGACGCCCTTGCACCTCATATCAGCGAGGAAACACTTGACTTTCATTATGGGAAACACCATCAGGCCTATGTTAATAATCTGAATAACCTGATACCGGGAACTGAGTTTGAAGATGCAGATCTGGAAACTATTATTAAGAAGGCTGATGGTGGCATCTATAATAATGCAGCCCAGGTATGGAATCATACTTTTTATTTTAATTCCTTTTCGGCCGATGGTCGCCCTGAAGCCTCCGGACAGCTTGCCGATGCAATTAATGACTCATTTGGCTCATTCGAAAAGATGAAAGAGGAATTTAATAAGGCAGCAGCTACACTCTTTGGAGCAGGTTGGGCCTGGCTTGCGCTCGATGAAAAAGGAAAACTAACTATTGTTAAAGAATCAAATGCAGGTAATCCTATCAGATCAGGTTTAAAACCGATCATGACCTGTGATGTCTGGGAGCATGCCTACTATATTGATTACAGGAATAAGCGTCCTGATTATCTTAAATCTTTCTGGGAGATTCTTGATTGGGAAAAAATTTCCGGAAGACTTTAAATTTCTTATTTTAACACTATAGTTATATCCCCTCTTCCGTGGGGATATTTTTTTTTCTAATTTTATGGTATTAATAAAATATAATAAATGAAGATATACGAACTTGTAAGAAAGAATCGTAGCTACAGGCGCTTTAACGAGTCTGTCAGACTGGGATATGATGAACTGATTGCCCTGGTAGATCTTGCCCGTCACTCTGCCTCGGGCACTAACAGACAAGCGCTTAAGTACTTGTTGTATAATAGAGTAGAGGACTGTAATAGGATTTATCCCTATACAAGGTGGGCAGGATTTCTTAAAGATTGGGACGGACCGGAAGAAGGGGAGAGGCCATCTGCATATATTATTATTCTTGGAGATAAGTCAATAGCCGATAACTATTTTGTGGATCATGGTATAGCAGCCCAGTCTATTCTGCTGGGAGCCACGGAGATGGGCTATGGAGGTTGCATGATAGCTTCTGTCGACAGGAAGGGACTGATTAATGAAATTGGCCTTCCCGAACAGTTTGAAATATTATTAATAGTGGCCCTGGGAAAACCGGTAGAGAAGGTTGTTATTGAAGATATTAAGGATAATAAGTATGAATACTGGCGCGATAAGAATAAAGTACATCACGTACCCAAGCGTACCCTGGAAGAACTGATAATTAATTTATAGCAACTTTATGAAAATGCTGAAATATGCTCTGTTTTTGATATTTGCCTTGTTTTTTACCTGCAAAACCTCAGTAGGACAGGAAAATGACATTAATAAGCAAATTTTACTGCACGGACTCGTAATGGATGCTACAACGCAGATTCCCTTATCAAATGTTCATTACTTTATTCGTAATCAAACCGGAGGCTCAACAACAGATAAGGGTAAGTTCTCAATGTATATTCATCGAGACGATACAGTAGTATTTTCATATATGGGTTATTCCGATTTCAGATTTATTCTCTCAGATACTTTGGCAGGCAATAGCTTTGTTGCCGGTATATTTATGGAGACAGATACACTTGCAATTGGAGAAGTTATCGTGCTGCCCAGGATGAGCGACCTGAAAACTGAATTCAGAAATACAAAGGTTGAGGTCTCAAAAGAGCTTTTAAATGCAAAGAATAATCTTGAAGTTGCGACTTACCAGGGATTACATAGCGAGGCAGCTCTGGGCGACCCGGGTGCTAATTATGAGTTACTGAAAAGGAAGCAGGTAATAACTGCTTATGAGAAAGGAGGTATTCCGTCAGATCAGATACTCGGACTAAATATGATTTCGGTAATACCGGTTGCTATTTATCTTCTGAAAAATGGCTTGCCTCAGAAACCTCAGCCTCCTGATCCTTACGTTTCAGATCGCGAAATTAGCAGGATGATTGATCTGTATAAAAGGAATCTTATCGAAAAGCAAGAAAAAAAATAGGGTGCTCTTTTAAAAAGCACCCCATCCAATTACCCTAAGTACTGATCTGTTATCCCTTTATAAAGATGGCTTTCATAATTAGCCAGGCCATCTTGGGGTTTTCTTTTAGCCTTCTTGTTGAATATCCAAACCATTCTTTTCCAAAAGGAACGTATACTCTCATTGTATGGCCGTCATCAACAATACTTTTTCTGAGATTGGGCGTAACACCGTATAACATCTGGAATTCATACATCTCTTTCGGTACATTGTATTTTTCGATTAAACGGTATGCACCTTCAACAAGAAATTTATCATGGGTTGCAATCCCCGGGTATATCTTATTCTGAAATATAAGCTCAAGATCTTCAAGGAAATGCTGATTTACTTCCTCATATTTTTTATATGCAATCTCAGCGGGTTCAACATAGATACCCTTGCAGAGCCTGTAGTTAAGCGGAACCTTTTCTGAATTCAGATCCAGCATGTTCTCAATATCACTGTGAGTACGTTTTAAGTATGATTGTAGTACAAGACCTACATTTTCAGGAAATTCAGCTTTAAGCTTTCTGAACAATTCTATCTCCATGTCGACACATTGCGAATCTTCCATATCGACTCGAACAAAATTATTGTATCCGGCCGCCTTGGCAACAATTTCTCTGATATGTTTGTAGCATATATCTTTATCTATTAACAGTCCAAAACTGGTGGGCTTAAGTGAATAGTTCCCGTCAATATTACTCTTCTCTGCCAGCTCAATAAGCTCTAAGTATTCCTTCTTGTTTGCCTCAGCCTCGTCCAGGTCTTTTATAAACTCTCCCAGAACATCCAGGGTGACTTTAATGCCCATATTGTTTAATTCCCTTGATGCCTTCAGGGCATCTTCCATTGTCTCGCCCGAGACATAGGGTTTTGAAAATATCCATACAAACTTCTTTGGGAAGTATGGAAGAATTGATGCAATAAACTTATTAAACATTTAATTTTCTTTTACTGGATTAATTTTAGTTCAAAGGTAATCCTTTATGATATCAAGAAAATGACCTTTGTCAGAAATAAACATAATTATCCTGTTAATGAAACATTAATTGCCACTCTTCGTTACATCTTCAGACCTGATCCTTATTGTAATTAGAGAAAAAACAGATAAATTTAAATTTATTAACCTTTGTGCAACCATTTATACCTTTGTAAGGTCTAAAAAATGGTCCGGAAAATGATGAACGACCAACAAATATTATTAGGATGTAAGAAGAAGGAAAAGCGGGCACAGAAATGTCTCTACGACCGTTATTCAGGCATGCTCCTTGGTATTTGTGTCAGGTATGCAACTGATGTTCCTGAAGCAGAGGATATTCTGCAGGAAAGCATGTTGAAAATATATCTGAATATCGGAGATTATTCCGGAGAAGGTTCTTTTGTAGGTTGGATGAGGAAGATTGTTATTAATACCTCAATTACACATTATCATAAGACTCTTAAGCATAAGAGATATGTCGAGATTGAGGAGCTATATAGCAGTGAAGCGGGTAAGGACGATGTTCCCGATACTCCTTTTACAGCTGAGGAGCTTAAAATTGTGCTCGACCAGTTGCCTCCGGGCTATAAGGCAGTTTTTAATCTCTATGCTATTGAGGGCTATAAACATAAAGAGATTGCTGAGATGCTGAAAATTGATGTTAATACATCAAAATCTCAATATTCAAGAGCGAGGTCTTTTATACAGAAGAAGCTGGAGAATTATAAATAGATTATAAGATTATAAGATT